>NZ_LAVM01000041.1:0-83329 GCF_001083815.1 Nocardiopsis sp. SBT366
TCCTTCAAGGAGGAACGCCCCAACGCCTCCGTTGCCTCCCTGGCCCGGGCCGCCCAGCAGCTCAGCGCCCGCCTGGATCCTGAGGGTGTGGAGCGCGAGCACGAGGCCGCCCACGCCAACCGGGGCGCGACCCTGGCGCGGACCTTCGGCGGGAGCTTCCTGTTCCAGGCCTGGGGTTCGGCCGCTGACGCGCTGCGTCTTGAGGCCGTGTTGGAGGGCTACCCCAACCCCCACAACCCCCAGGACGGGTTGTCGCCTGCCCAGCGGGGCTTTGACGCGTTCATGAACGCGGTGGGCCTGGCCCAGACCCATCACGGGTGTGAGAAGCCCTCGACGCCGGCCGCGCTCATCACCATTCTCATCCCCGCCACGACCCTGGCCGGGGTGGGTGGGGATGATGTGGCCGCTACCCAGAACGGGCAGGTGGTCCCGACCACCGCTGTGCGGGAGTTGCTGGGGGAGAGCTTGGTGCGTCACCTGATGGTGGAGCACAAGAGCGGCGCGGTGTTGGATGTGGGGCACGAGTACCGCACGGCTACCCCGCAGATCAAGGCGGCCGCCTACCTGGGGCACACCACCTGCGCCTGGCAGTACGGGTGTGATGTGCCCCTGAAGTGGACGCAGGCCGATCACATCGTGGAGTGGTGGCAGGGCGGACGTACCAGTGCTGAGAACATCCAGCCCTTGTGTTCGACCCATAACCGGCTCAAGCACCGGTGGGGGCTGCGCCGGGACAAGAGGATGTGGTCCGGCCGCAACCGAGGCCACCCACCCCGACCGCCGGGCCCGCCGGGACCGGCGGGACCGCCGGGCTGGATACCGCCTCCCCGCACACCACGCGAATGACCCCGCCCCCGGCGCCCCTTACTCCCGCACGCCCCAAACCTGCACACGCCCCCCAGGCCCGCACCCAGGCCCTGAGAGGAACGCCGTCATGCCCACACCCAACATCGCCGCCCAGACCCCCGCCCAGGGCGGGGACGGGCAGCACCTTCCCAACCCGAGGACCACCAACCCCGAGCCAGCGCTCTCCCTCGCCGAGGCTCTTCCGTCCGGGCCAATGACCAGCCGCAACACGCAACCCGTTGAACACCGAGGTGGGGACCACCCCTCCTTCGCTGCCCCCGTGCCGTTCGGGGGAATGACCAGCCGCGACACGCGACTCGTTGCGCACCGGCGCGGGGACGCACCCTCCTTCGCTGCCGCAGTTGCGTCCGGGCGAGTGACCAGCCACGACACGCAACACGTCGCACACCGAGGTCGGGACGCACCCGCCCTCGCTGACGCTCTTCCGTCCCGGCGAACGACCAGCCACGACACCCAACACGTTGAACACGGCGCGGGGACGCACCCGCCCTCGCTGCCGCAGTTCCGTCCGGGCCAATGACCCGCCGCGACACCCAACACGTTGAACACCGACGCGAGGACCCACCTTCCTTCGCTGATGCTTTTCCAGTTTCGTGAGTGGCGAAGAGGAGAGTTCAGTGGGTGGGCAAGAGATAGGCACTCCCGTGTGCGGGCCGAGGTGCCCGTCCAGCGGCACTTGGAGGTCCCCAAGAGCGGCGCCCAGTCCCCCGCTGGCCCCCGCTGGCCTCCCTCTGACCTTGAGGTCACTCTCTCCACACCAGACGTGCGGCCACCGAGGGGATCCACGTCCATCCCGGTGACCTCGCGGGCGCACTCGCGCGACCACGGGCGGGAGCGAACGCGTGCCGGTGGGGCGACCACCTCGGTCTCTGCCTACTATGGCTAGCCATGCGTATTCTCGTGGTCGAGGACGATGACCGGGTGGCTCGCGGGCTGGTCACCGCGCTCCGGGCAGCCTCCTTCGACGTACAGCGGGTGGCCACGGCCGAGCGAGCCCTGTCGGCGCCCTCGGCCGACGTGGTCCTGCTTGACCTCGGCCTGCCCGACGCGGACGGGATCGACCTGCTGCGGCGGCTCCGGGAACGACCGCAGACCGCGATCATCGCCGTCACGGCCCGGGGCGAGGAACGCGACCGGGTCCGGGGTCTGCGCGCGGGCGCCGACGACTACGTGGTCAAGCCCTTCGGGGTCGCCGAACTCCTGGCGCGTATCGACGCTGTGCTGCGCCGCACCCGGACGGCCCGGGCCGAGCCCGAACGGGTCGACCCGCCGCTGCGGGTCGGTGAGCTGACCCTCGATGTGAACCTGCGGGAGGCGCACATGGGAGCCGAACCCCTGCCGCTGACACGCAAGGAGTTCGACCTGCTGCGTCTGCTGGTGGAGCGATCCCCCCGCGTGGTCGCCCGGGACCAGATCCTCGACCAGGTGTGGGGCGCCGCCTGGGAGGCCTCCTCCCGCACCCTCGACACCCACATCGCCTCTCTGCGCGCCAAGATCGGCGCCACCCCGCGCATTCGCACGGTGCGCGGTGTGGGCTACATGCTCGACGAGGCCTGACCCGTGCTCCGGCGTCTCCTGACCATCCTGCTCCCGATCGCCTTCGTGCTGGTCGGCGCGGTCCTGGTACCGATCGCGACGGTCATCGCCCAGCAGCAGACCCAGGCCGTGTACGTCGACCGCCTCGGCGACGCGGGCCGGTTCGCCTCGCTGGCGGGAACGGCTCTTCAGGCCGAGCGGAGCAACGCCCTCACCCAGGAGATGTCCCGGTACGAGCAGCTCTACGGCATCCCCGTGGTGCTGGTAGCCCCCGACGGCGAGGTCGTCGCGGGCTCGGGGGAACGGGACCGGATGCGTGAGTTGGTCGCGGACGTGGGAATGGACTCCGTGATCTCCGTGGCGCTGGCGGGAGAGCGCCCTGAGCCGCCCACAACGGTGTGGCCCTGGCGCTCGGACCCGCTGGTGATCGCCGAACCCATCGGCCGGGACAGCGAGGTGGCCGGGGCGGTGGTGCTGGTCTCGCCCACCGACGTCCTGGGCGCGAGGATCCTCACGACCTGGGGTTGGATGACGCTGTTCAGCGTGGTGCCGCTGGGACTCCTGGTGATGGCCTCGCTGCCCCTGTCGCGCTGGGTCCTCCAGCCCATCCATCGGCTGGACGCGGCGACCACGAAGGTGACCTCGGGGGATCTGGACGTCCACGTGGACGCCGAGAGCGGACCGCCGGAGCTGCGGCGGCTCACCGACTCCTTCAACACCATGGTGGGGGTGGTGCGCCGCGCCCTGGAACGCCAGCGCTCCTTCGTCTCCGAGGCCTCCCACCAGCTCCGCAACCCCCTGGCCAGTCTGCGGCTCTCGGTGGAGAACCTGTCTCCGTACCTCAGTGGTGCCGAGGCTCGAGAGGCACATGAGATCGCGATCGACGAGGCCACCGCGATGAACCGCATGCTGAACTCGCTCCTGGCCGCCACCCGTTTGGAGAGCGTGACCGGCTCCGAGGTGGTGGAGGTCGCCGGGCTCGTCGACACCCGGGTCGCCCGCTGGAACGCGCTGGGGGAGTCCCGTGGCATCGAGGTGAGCACGGACCTGCCCGACCACCTGTGGGCGCACGCCCCGGCGGGCGGGCTGGGCAGCATCCTGGACGAGCTGGTCAGCAACGCGCTGAGGTTGTCCGGCGGCACCCGGATCGAGGTGCGCGCGGAGGACGGAGAACAGGTGCGGATCGGGGTCCTGGACAACGGTGTGGGCCTGCCGAAGGAGGAACGCGAGGCCGCCCTGGACCGGTTCTGGCGCTCCCCGAGCCAACAGAACACCGAGGGCACAGGTCTGGGGCTGCCCATCGTCGCGGAGCTGGTCCGGGAGTCGGGAGGTCTCCTCAAACTGGGTGACGGCCTCGCAGAAGGCGAGCGGCGCGGGTTCGGTGTGATCATCACGCTGCCGTCAGCGCCGTCGCCCCTGGTGGATGACTGAGCGGGGTGCGTCCCCTCAGCTCGTGGGGAACTCGGAGGGGAACAGCGGGTGGGCCGGGGTGTCGGTGCCCTCGGACGCGGGTTTGTTGTCCCGATACCACTGCTCGGCCCCGGCATGCAGCGGCACCACCCCCGTGGAGATCCCGGTCCGCACGTTGATCTGCGCGGCCTCGGGGCGCTGCTCCGCCAGCTGCGGCGCTCCCGTGTACACCGTGTCGGTCACCGCGTAAACGAGCTGCTCGGGGAGGTCCTCGCGGCACAGGAGCAGGTTCGGGATGGACATGGTGGGGCAGGCCGGTATCCCGCTGTAGGTGGTGGCCGGGATGGACGCGGGGAAGTACGACTCCGGGTACACGGTGACCATTTCGTTGGCGGGTCCGGCGAGGTCCACCAGACGCAGGGGAGTCTCTTCCGCGAGGTCGGCGATGGCAGGGGTGGGCAACCCGGTTAGGGAGAACATCGCGTCGATCTCCCCGGAGGCGAGCGCGGCCGCCGAGTTGGCCTGGTTGATCCGGACCGGTACGGGACGCACCCCCGTGACCTCCATGATCTGCCGGGCGGTGAACTCCGTCCCGGAGTTGACCGCGCCCACGGACACCCGCAGCCCCTCTATGTCGGCGAGCGAGCGCACGGGGGAGTCGGCGGGTACGACCAGGTGCACGAAGCTGTCGTAGAGCCGCCCCACGGCCTGGATGGAGGAGGCCTCCGTGGCGATGTCGGTCGCGAGGATCGAGTCCAGGTTGGCCAGACCGAGGTCGGCGTCGCCCGCGCCGAGGAGGATGAGGTTGTCGTGGGAGGCGCCGGTCTCCACACTGTCCACCCTCTGGTCGGGCAACCTCTGGTCAAGGAGCCGGGCGATGGCTCCTCCGATCTCACGGTAGACGGCGCCGGGTGGGCCGGTGGCGACCACGATCCGGTCGATCCCCGGGGCGGGGTCCTTTGTGCAACCGCTCACGACCGTGGTGGTGAGCGCCCCGAGGGCACCCAGGAGCACCACACGTCTACTCGGTCCGGTTGATCGCATACACGCAGCTTAGGCGGGGTCGTGTAGGGGACGGGAGGCCGAGGTCGCCTCACCGCGTGTCCCAGGACACACACTCAAAGTGGCCCAATGTCAGAGGAACCCCAAGAAATGGAGAGTTACTTTGCACACACGATGGTGTGACCACACCATCTGGGGAGTTGAGAGGTAACTCGGAGGTCATCTCGCGGCAACACGCGGGTCGCACCTCCGAAAACGGGCACTCCGCAGAGTCGGCGCCCACGGAGGAGGTACCCATGACAGCCCAGAAGGGCGTCGAAGCCCCCGACAGTTCGTCGGTCCAGAGCGAGGAGGACTCCTCGTCGGGGATGACCCGCGGTCGTCTGATCGGGCTCATCGTCGGTCCGCTGGTCGGTTTGGCCATCTTCCTGGCGATGCCGGAGATGCCGCTGCCGCTCGGAGACGGTGAGACCGAGGCGGTCCTGTCCGTCAACGGCGCCGTCGTCGCGGCGATCACCGCGTGGATCGCGATCTGGTGGGCCACCGAGGCCCTGCCGATCCCGGTGACCTCGCTGCTCCCGCTGGTGCTCTTCCCACTGATGGTCGAGGGCGCCGCGATCGGCGATGTCGCCTCCTCCTACGGTTCCGACACGATCTTCCTGTTCATGGGCGGCTTCATGCTGGCCCTGGCCATGCAGAAGTGGAACCTCCACAAGCGGATCGCCCTGACGATCGTCTCGAAGGTCGGCTCCAACACGGTCGGTCTCATCGGTGGCTTCATGATCGCCACCGGGTTCATCACCATGTGGGTGTCCAACACCGCCACCGCAGTGATGATGCTGCCGGTCGGCCTCTCCGTGATCGCGCTGATCACCCAGTTCCGCGGTGGCCGCACGGACGCGAACTTCGCCACCGCCCTGATGCTGGGCATCGCCTACTCGTCGTCGATCGGCTCGGTCGCGACCCTCATCGGTACCCCGCCCAACGTCCTGATGGTCGGCTACCTCAAGGACAACCACGACATCAGCATCGGCTTCGGCCAGTGGATGATGGCCGGTGTGCCGCTGGCCGCCGTGTTCATGCTGATCGCCTGGTTCGTGCTGACCCGCCTGTTCAAGCCCGCCGTGAAGAAGGTCGAGGGCGCGCAGGAGCTCATCGGCGATGAACTCGCCAAGATGGGCGCCATGTCCAAGGGCGAGAAGCTGGTGCTGGGCGTCTTCGCCTTCGCCGCGCTCTCCTGGATCTTCATCCCGATGATCGCTGACCTGGGCCCGGTCGCCTCCGTCGCCCCGTGGCTCGGCAGCGTCACTGACGCCGGTATCGCGATGACCGTGGCGGTCCTGCTCTTCCTGATCCCCGTAGACCGCAAGACGCAGCTGATGGACTGGGAGACCGCCGTCAAGCTGCCCTGGGGCATCCTGCTGCTGTTCGGTGGCGGTCTGGCCATCTCCGCGCAGTTCACCTCGACCGGGCTGAGCGCCTGGGTCGGCAGCCAGGTCTCCTTCCTGTCGGGAGTGCCCGTCTGGGTCCTGATCCTGGCCGTCACGGCGTTGGTCCTCTTCCTCACCGAGCTCACCAGCAACACGGCCACCGCTGCCACCTTCCTGCCGATCATGGGCGGTGTCGCGATGGGTATGGACATGGACGTCCTCGCCCTCGTGGTCCCGGTCGCGCTCGCCGCCACCATGGCGTTCATGCTGCCGGTGGCCACCCCGCCCAACGCGATCGCGTTCGGCTCGGGCTACGTCAAGATCGGCGAGATGATCAAGGGCGGCCTCTGGCTCAACCTCGCGGCCCTGTTCCTGGTGCTCGGCACCATGTACGGCCTGATGACCTGGGCCCTGGGGATCTCCCTGTAGCAGCACCGACCACGGGCCGCCCGAAGCAGAGACGGGCGGCCCCTCCCCGGGGCGGTGGTTCCGACCACCGCGAGGAACACCGTCCCGGAACTCCCAGGAGCGCCCCTTCCGACCCCGTCACCGTTCGACGGGAGCCGGGAGGGGCGCTCTTCTCGTGTCCCGGCGGTTTCACGGGCACGAAACACGGGGCAACCCGGGTTTCACCGCGCGACAGCCTCCCTGAAACAGGGGCTTCCTAGCGTCGGGGCCCATGGACACACCGCTGTATACACGGGCTGTCGACGCGGGGGCCGCAACCCCCTCCCGCCGTGACCGCGTCCACGCCCTGATCCGCGAGGAGGTCCTGAGCGGCCGCCTCACGCCGCACACCCGCCTGGGCGAGGTCCGGCTCGCCGAGCGCTTCGGGGTATCCCGTACCCCCGTCCGCGAGTCCCTGGCGCGCCTGCACTCCGACGGTCTGGTCGAACGCCGCGACAACGGCTACTACGTCCGCGTCCCCAACCTCCCCGAGCTGCGCGACCTCTACGAACTGAGGGTCGTCCTCGAACTGCGCGGCATCGCCCGCGTCATGGAGGATCCCGCCCTCCGGCACGACACGGGCCTCCTGACCGCCGAACTGGAGCGCTGGGAGGGGCTGCGCGCCGCTCCTCCCGCCCCCGACCCCTCGTTCGTCCTGCTCGACGAGGCCTTCCACACCGCGCTGTCCCGGGCCTCCGGCAACGGCGCCCTCACCGAATCCCTGGTCTCGGTCAACCAGCGCATCCGCCGGGTGCGCATGCACGACTTCCGCACCGAGGACCGGATCGCCTCCACCGTCGCCGAGCACGTCGAGATCGTCGAGCTGCTGCTCGCCGACCGCCTCGACGCGGCCCACCGCGCGCTGCACGAGCACGTGGGCGCGTCCATGGAGGTCGTCCTCGAACGGGCCGGACAGGCCCTGACCCGGATGGTGCTGAGCGCCGACCAGTTCTGACCGCCACTCCCAGCCTCCGACCAGAGGGAGAGCCCCCGTGTTCGACTCCGTGCTCGTCGCCAACCGCGGTGAGATCGCCTGCCGCGTCATCCGCTCCGCCCGCGCGCTCGGCCTGCGCACCGTCGCCGTGTACTCCGACGCCGACGCGGGAGCGCCGCACACCCGCATGGCCGACGAGGCCGTGCGCCTCGGCCCGGCGCCCGCCGCCGAGAGCTACCTGAACACCGAGCGCGTCCTGGCCGCCGCGGTCGCCACCGGCGCCGGGGCCGTCCACCCCGGTTACGGGTTCCTGTCCGAGAGCGCGGAGTTCGCGCACGCGGTCGAGGCGGCCGGGCTCGTGTTCGTCGGGCCCGAGCCCCGCCACCTGGAGGAGTTCGGCGACAAGCACACCGCCCGCAAGGCCGCGGCCGCCGCCGGGCTCCCGATGGTTCCGGGCAGCGAGCCCCTCCCCGACGTCGAGCGGGCCGTGGCCGCCGCCGAGGAGATCGGCTATCCGGTCATCCTCAAGTCCACCTCGGGCGGCGGCGGGATCGGGCTGCGCCCCTGTTTCGACGAAGGGGCGCTGCGCTCCGCCTTCGACCAGGTCAGCCGCCTCGCGCGAACCCACTTCGGCGGTGGCGGGGTGTTCGTCGAGCGGTTCGTCTCCCGGGCCCGCCATGTGGAGGTGCAGGTCTTCGGCGACGGCCACGGCGGCGTGGTCACCCTGGGGGACCGCGACTGCTCGCTCCAACGCCGCAACCAGAAGGTGGTGGAGGAGGCGCCCGCACCCGACCTCCCCGACGCCCTGCGGGCCGAACTCCACCGCACCGCCCGCGCGCTCTGCGCGGGGGTGTCCTACCGCAGCGCCGGAACGGTCGAGTTCGTCCACGACGTCGAGCGCGGTGAGGCCTCCTTCCTGGAGGTCAACACGCGCCTCCAGGTGGAGCACCCGGTGACGGAGGAGATCGCCGGGGTGGACCTGGTCGCGTGGATGCTGCGCCTGGCGCGCGGCGAGGACGTGCTCGCGGGGATCCCGCCCGAGGGCCCGGCCCGCACCGGCCACGCCGTGGAGGCCCGTGTGTACGCGGAGGACCCGGCGCACGACTTCCGGCCCAGTTCCGGGCTGCTCACCCGGGTGGAGGCCCCCGCAGACGTCCGCGTGGACGGCTGGGTGGAGGCGGGGCAGCGGGTGACCAGCGACTACGACCCCCTGCTCGCCAAGGTCATCGTGCGCGGAAGTGACCGCGAGGACGCGCTGAACCGGCTCGGCCACGCCCTGGCCGGGGTGCGGATCGACGGGGTGCAGACCAACCTCGGCCTGCTGCGCGCCCTGAGTGTCCACGAGGACGTGCGCGCGGCCACGCACACCACCGCCACCTGCGCGACGGTCGGCGACCCGGAACCTCGGGTCGAGGTGGAGCGCTCGGGCACCCTCACGACCGTTCAGGACTTCCCTGGCCGTACGGGGTACTGGCAGGTGGGCGTGCCCCCGTCGGGAGCCATGGACGACCTCTCGCTGCGCCTGGGCAACACCGCTCTGGGCAACCCGGAGGGCGCCCCGGGCCTGGAGTGCACGATGGAGGGTCCGTCGCTGCGCTTCACCCACGCCACCACCGTGTGCGTGACCGGGGCACCCGCCGACGTGACCGTGGACGGAGTCCCCGTACCCCGATGGGAGCCGGTCGAGGTGCCCTCTGGGGGCCTGCTGGACGTCGGGGCGGCCCCGGGGCCGGGTATGCGCACCTACGTGCTTTTCCGGGGCGGTCTGGACGTTCCCGAGTACCTGGGCAGCGCGGCCACGTTCACCGCCGGTGAGTACGGCGGGCACGCGGGCCGGGCCCTGCGCCCGGGCGACGTGCTCCGCGTGGCCCCGACCGGCGCCGACCAGGCCGCGGCCTCCCCAGTGCCCGAGGAGAGACGTCCCCGGTTCCCGGACACCACCGCAGGGGAGCCGCCCCGCGACGGCACGCACTGGGACGTGGAGGTCTCCGAGGGGCCGCACGCCGCACCGGAGTTCCTCACCCGGGAGGGCCTGGCCGACTTCCTCGCCACCTCCTGGCGGGTCCATCCGCAGTCCGCCCGCAACGGCGTCCGCCTGTCCGGACCCAAGCAGACCTGGGCCCGTCCGGACGGCGGTCAGGCCGGACTGCACCCCTCCAACGTGCACGACACCGCGTACTCCGTGGGCGCCGTCAACCTCTCCGGAGACACCCCGGTGCTCCTCGGTCCGGACGGCCCCAGCCTCGGCGGGTTCGTCTGCCCGGTCACCGTGGTCTCCGGCTCCCGGTGGAAGATCGGCCAGCTGCGCCCCGGCGACACCGTGCGGTTCCGTCCGGTCACCGAGGTCGCCGCCGAGCGGCTGCACACGGAGCCGACGGCCGCGCCGCTCCTGCGCCTGACCGGCGCGGACGGCGACGACGGCGTCCTGGCCCGCGTCCCCGCTGGTGAGGGCACCCCCGAGGTCACCTACCGCCGGGGTGGCCACGACAACCTCCTGGTCGAGTACGGCCCGATGGTGCTCGACCTCGGCCTGCGCATGCGGGTACACGCCCTCATGGCGGCCCTGGACCGGCACGCGCCCGCGGGGATCGTGGACACCACACCCGGTGTGCGCTCCCTGCACCTGCACACCGACCCGGAGGTGCTGCCGCTGCGCACGCTGCTGGGGGTGCTCCTGGAGATCGAGGCGGGGCTGCCGCCCACCTCCCGCCTGCGGGTGCCCAGCCGCACCCTGCGCCTGCCGATGTCCTTCGACGACCCCTCCATCCACGAGGCCATCGCGCGCTACGGCACCGGCGTGCGCGACGACGCCCCCTGGAACCCCGACAACATCGAGTTCATCCGCCGCGTCAACGGCCTGGACTCCGTGGAGCGCGTGCGGGAGATCGTCTTCGACGCCTCCTACCTGGTACTCGGCCTGGGCGACGTGTACCTGGGCGCTCCCGCCGCGACCCCGCTGGACCCGCGACACCGCCTGGTCACCACCAAGTACAGCCCCGCGCGGACCTGGACCCCCGAGGCCGGAGTGGGGATCGGCGGCGCGTACCTGTGCGTGTACGGCATGGAGAGCCCCGGCGGCTACCAGCTGATCGGCCGCACCGTGCCGATCTGGTCCGGGCTGCGCCAGTACGGACAGTTCGAACCGGGAACCCCCTGGTTGCTGCGGTTCTTCGACCGGATCACCTGGTACCCCGTGGAGGCCGAGGAACTCCTGGACATCCGCGCGGACCTGCTCGCCGGGCGCCACGAACTCCGGATCACCCAGGGTGAGTTCGTGCTCGCCGACCACGAACGCTTCCTGGCCGAGAACGCGGAGTCCATCCGGGAGTTCGAGAGCCGACGGGAGGCGGCCTTCGAGGAGGAACGGCTGCGGTGGGAGGCGGCGGGCGAGTTCGAGGACCGCCCCGAACCCGAGCCGGTCGCACACGAGGAGCTGACCCCACCGCCCGGATCGACCCTCGTGGAGGCGCCCCTGTCCGCGAGTGTGTGGAAGGTGGACGTGGAACCGGGGCAGACCGTGGAGGAGGGACAGCCCGTCGTGCGCCTGGAGGCCATGAAGCTGGAGGTGGTGGTGCGGGCGCCCGTCGCCGGAACCGTCACCGAGGTCCTGGTCGGCCCCGGACAGAGACTGGACCCGGGCCGAGCCGTGGCCGTCATCGCCGAGGAAGGGACCGCCTGATGCCCACCCCCACCGAGCGCGTACGCGCCGCCTACCGACGGATCGCCGAGGCCGACCGGCCGGAGGTGTGGATCACCCTGCGACCCGAGGAGGAGGTGGTGGCGGAGGCCGGGGCACTGGAGGAGCGCCTGGCCGCGGCCGCCGGGACACCGGAGGCCGAGCGGATTGCGTTGGCCGGGACGCTCGTGGCGGTCAAGGACAACATCGACGTCGCGGGCCTGCCCACCACAGCCGCGCACCCGGGGTTCGCGCGCACGCCCGACGTGAGCGCGACCGCGGTGGAACGCCTGGTGGAGGCCGGCGCGCTGGTGCTGGGCAAGACCAACATGGACCAGTTCGCCACCGGGCTCGTTGGTACCCGCAGCCCCTACGGCGCCGTCCGCAACGCCCTCGACCCCGCCCGGATCTCCGGCGGGTCGAGTTCGGGATCGGCCGTGGCGGTGGCCCTGGGGATCGTCGACGTCGCCCTCGGCACCGACACCGCCGGGTCCGGCCGGGTGCCCGCCGCGCTGCACGGGATCGTCGGCCTCAAGCCCACCCTCGGCCTGGTCCCCAACACGGGGGTCGTGCCCGCCGCCAGGCCCTACGACACCGTCACCGTGTTCGCGCCGGACCTGGCCACCGGCCAGCGCGCCCTGGCCGTGGTGACCGGGCCTGATCCGAGGGACCCGGCCAGTCGCGGTTGGCCCGCCGACGTCCGGCTGGCCCCGCGCGACCCCATCCGGATCGCGGTCCCCACGGTGGAGGGACTGGCCCCGCTCAGTGAAGCGGAACGGGAGACCTTCCAACGGGCCGTGGACCGGTTCACCGAAGCGGGGGCGGAGGTCGAGCGGGTCGACATCGCCCCGCTGCTGGAGGCCGCGCGGCTGCTGTACGACGGGGCGATCGTCGCCGAACGCCACGCCGCCGTGGGGGAGTTTCTGGAGGCGCACCGCGGGGACGGGCGCTCCGACCCCACGGTCGCCGGGATCATCCTGGCCGCCGCGGACCTCCCCGCCAGCCGACTCGCCGCCGACCAGCACCGGCTGGCCGGGTACAGGGCGACCGCGCGGGCGCTCCTGAGCGGGTTCGACGGCCTCCTGGTACCGACCACGGTCGGCCACCCGACACTGGACGAGGTGGCCGCCGACCCGGTGGGCACCAACTCCCGGCTGGGGACCTACACCAACTTCGTCAACCTCCTCGACCTCGCCGCCGTCGCGGTCCCCGCCGGTACCGCCGACGGACACCCGTTCGGGGTCACCGTGGTCACCGACGCCTTCGACGACCAGGTCGCCCTGGACCTGGCCGGGCTCCTGGTCGGGGCCGAGCCCGGCCCGGCCCTGCCCGCCAACGGGCTGGAACTGGCCGTGTTCGGCGCGCACCTGCGCGGACAGCCGCTCAACCACCAGCTCACCGACCTCGGCGCGCGGTTCGTGGAGGCCACCACGACCAGCGCCGACCACAGGATGGTGGCCCTGCGCACGACCCCGCCCAAACCGGGTCTGCTGCGGGTGGACGGCGGGGGCTCGGCGCTGCGCTGCGAGGTCTGGGAGGTCTCCCCGGCCGGGCTGGGAGCCTTCCTCGCCGCGCTGCCCGCACCGATGACACTCGGCGCGGTCACCCTCGCGGACGGCCGCACAGTGGTGGGTTTCGGCTGCGAGCCGGCCGCCGTGCCGGGAGCCGAGGACATCACCCACCACGGCGGCTGGCTCGCCTACCTGGAGTCCCTGGGGTAGCGGGGCGGCCGCGCCGGTTCAGATCCCGCGGTCGCGTCCCGCCCAGAGCGCGACCACGGTCTGGACCAGCGCCAGGCCGCCCACCAGCACCAGGACCAGATCCGTCGACCCGGTGAGCTGGATCAGCACCCCGGCCGCGACCGGCCCGCACGCGGCGAGCAGATAGCCCATGGACTGCGCCATGCCGGACAGCCGGGTGGTCTCCGTCTGGGTACGGCCGCGCAGGCCGATCAGGGACAGGGCCACCACGATCGAGCTCCCCGTGCCCGCGCCCGCCACCATGATCCACAGCGGACCCCAGGCCGGGACCCACAGCAGACCGGCCATGGCCACCACGATGAGCAGGCTCACCGCCAGGCAGGCGGGGCGCTGCTCCGCGCGCCGACCCATCAGGGTGGTGATCGCCAGCCCGGCCACCACGCCGGTGATCTGGAACGCGAACAGGTGCCACCCGGCGCTCTCCGGGCTCACGCCGCGCGCGGCCTCCACGCTGGGCAACCAGTTGATCAGCGTGAAGTAGGCGGTGGACTGGAGCCCCATGAACGCGGTGACCAGCCACGCGGTCGACGAGCGCCACACCGAGCCGGTGGGTTCGGCCGGAGTGTCGGCCGAGGCGGTGACGGGCACGCGGGAGGGCACCCAGCGCACCCGGGCGGCCCAGACCAGCAGGGCGAGCGCCACCGGGACCGCCCACAGGGCGAGGGAGGCCCGCCAGCCGCCCGCGAGCGCCGCGAGCGGAACGGACAGACCGGCGCCCAGGGCGGCGAACCCGGTCATCACCGAGGAGGACACCCCGGTGAACAGGGCGATCCGCCGTGGGTGGTCGCGCCGCAGGATCACCGGGACCAGCACGTTCCCGAAGGCGATGGCGGCACCGACCATGGCGGTGCCCAGCCACAGGGTGGCCAGGGTCGGGAGGGAGCGGACCAGGATCCCGGCGGCAAGGAGGGCCAGCGCGGCCAAGACCACCCGGTCCACTCCCCACCGGGCTGTGGGGCCGTGCACGATCGAGGAGAAGAGGGCGAAGCCGAGCAGAGGGAGCGCGGTGAGCACGCCCAGGGCGCTGTTGGACAGGCCGGTTGTGGTGCCCACGGACTCCAGGACGGGGCCGACCGAGGTCAGCGCGGGACGCAGGCAGGAGGCGATCACCAGGACCGAGCCCATGGCCAGGGCGGCGCGCGTCCAGGTGCGGGCGGGCGCCCCGGTGGTGGGGGCGCTCACTGCTCCCCGTCCTCGACGACGGCGCTGATGAACCCGAGTTCGTCGGCGAGCTCCGTGGCGATGGCGCGGGCGTGCTCGGGGGAGCCGTCCTCGATCGCGGCGAGCAGGCCCTCGTGCAGGTCGTTGAGTCCCTGTACCTCGGGCAGGGAGGTGGTGCGCCGGATGGACTCCACCACGTTCTCCCGGAGCGCGTCGTAGAGGCGGGTGAGCAGCGGGTTGTGGGCGGCCTCCACCACGGCGCGGTGGAAGCGGGAGTCGGCGGCCACGTAGGCGTCGACGTCCTCGGCGCGCTCGGCCTCGGCACGGGCGGCCACGGCCTCGCGCATGGCGTTCAGGTGGGCGTCCGTGCGGTGGCGGGCGGCGCGTTCGGCGGCGGCGACCTCCAGAACGGCGCGCACGTCAAGGACGTGTTCGAACTCGGTGCCGCCGCCCTGCCCGAGCAGACCGGTGAGCTCGTCGCTGGCCCGGACGTAGGTGCCGTCACCCACACGCGGCTCCAGGAGTCCCGCGGCGGTGAGGGCGCGCAGGGCCTCGCGGACGGTGCCCCGGCTGACCCCGAGCTCCTCGGCGAGGCGCTTCTCGCCGGGGATGCGGCTGTGGACGGCCCAGTCCCCGGCGGCGATGCGGTCCCTGAACTGCCTGCTGACCTGCACGACCAGGGGTTCGGCCCGGGTGGGCTGGGTCATGGACGTCACGGTGGCCTCCTGGTTGTCCGACATTTGCACGGTCGGTCGCGCAGGGAGTCTAGGCACCGGGCACCCGCGCCCACAAGGGCGCCCCCCCTGGCAGGGAGCCACCACCACCTCCGGGCGGCCCGCGCGGTGCCGCTCGTGGCCGGTGTGTCGAGACCTCGGACAGGTGACACGACGGAGCCCCGCCACGGACGTGACGGGGCTCGCGGAGGTCGGTGCCTAGTCCTGCGGGGCGCGACGGGGACGGCGCGGGCGGGAGGACCCACCCGAGCGCGGGGCGCCGTAGCCGCCGCCACGCGGACCACCCTGGCCGCGCGGGCCGCGCGGACGGCTCTCACGGCGCGGCTCGGCGGGCAGGCTGACCGGAACGCCGGACGGGACGCGGGCACCGGTCACGCGGGCCAGCTCCGGGTCTTCGGAGTGGCCCACCTGGGCGATCTGCGGCTCGATCCGAGCGCGGTACATCAGGCGGCTCATGTCGCGGCGCTGGTTGGGCGTCACGAGCGTGACCACGTTGCCGGACTCGCCCGCGCGGGCGGTACGGCCGCCGCGGTGCAGGTAGTCCTTGTGGTCGGTGGGCGGGTCGATGTTGACGACCAGGTCCAGCCCGTCCACGTGGATGCCGCGCGCGGCCACGTTCGTGGCGATCAGCGCGGTCACCGTGCCCTCCTTGAACTGCTTGAGGGTGCGGGTGCGCTGCGGCTGGGAACGTCCGCCGTGCAGCGGGGCCGCCCGGACGCCGCTGGCCAGCAGGTGCTGCGCCATCCGGTCCACCGCGTGCTTGGTGTCCAGGAACATGATGACCTGGCCGTCACGGGCGGCGATCGCGGTGGCGGTGGCCTGCTTGTCCGCGTGGGACACGTGCAGGAGGTGGTGCTCCATGGTGGAGACGGCGCCCTCGGACGGGTCGACCGAGTGGACGACCGGGTCCTTGAGGAAGCGGCGCACCAGCTGGTCCACGTTCCGGTCCAGGGTGGCCGAGAACAGCAGACGCTGCCCATCGGCGGGAACCTGCTCCAGGATCGCGGTGACCTGCGGCATGAAGCCCATGTCGGTCATCTGGTCGGCCTCGTCGAGCACCACGGCCTCGACCTGGTCCAGGACGCAGTCGCCGCGCTCCATCAGGTCGCGCAGACGACCCGGGGTGGCCACGACCAGCTCCACGCCCTGGCGCAGGGAGCGGGCCTGGCGGTGGATGGGCATGCCGCCCACCACGGTCGCCATGCGCACCCGCACCGAACGGGCGTAGGGCGTGAGGGAGTCGGTGACCTGCTGGGCGAGCTCACGGGTCGGCGCCAGCACCACGGCCATCGGGTGCCGCTCCTCGGCCTTGCGGCCGTCCAGACGGGCCAGCAGGGCCAGTCCGAAGGCGAGCGTCTTGCCCGAACCGGTCTGGCTGCGGCCCAGGACGTCCCGGCCGGCCAGCGAGTTCGGCAGGGTGGCCGCCTGGATCGTGGAGGGCGTGGTCAGACCCTGGCGGGTCAGCGTCTCCTTCAGCGCGGAGGGCATCTCCAGCGCCTGGAAGTCGTCCACCGGGTCCAGCCCGGGAACGACGGTCTGGGGAAGGGCGAACTCGCCGCCGGAGAAGCGCGAGCCGCCGCCCTGGCCGCCGCCGCTGCCGCGCCGGGGACCGTCGAAGGAACGACGGGGGCGCGGGCGGCCGTAGGATCCGGATCCGCCACGGGAGCCGAAGCCGGTGTTGTTGGAGGAGCGATCACGACGTGCGTTGGCACGGGGATGGTTCACAGATGACCTTTCGCCGACGACATAGGCCGGGTCGGAAGTCCACAGCACTGCTTCGGCGAGTGACACCGAAGATGCGTGGGGGAAAATACTTCGATATCCACGGCCCACGTGAAGAACTGGGGGTCGTGGCGGGCGAACCGGTGCCTGTCGGAGAACGACTGCCAGAAGACCGGCTCTGGGAACGGCATCGTGGTGATCTCATCCGAAGAAGTCCAACGGAAAACCACGACCGCAACTTCACGAACCTAGCACACGGCCTCCCAGCTGGCGGGAACCGCGACTGTGGCACTGCGCACCCTACGGCGTAGGGCCCCGCCGCCCGCTCGCGGAGGACGGGGCCCTCTGGGGGCGCGTCAGGCCTCCCGCTCCGTGGCGGCGAGGTCGTCGAACGCCGTGTTCTCGGTGGGTTTCACACCGGTCAGGTAGCCCGCGCGGGCGATGGCGTTGCCGCCGACCGCCGCCGTGGCCAGCTGGATGAGCAGGGCCAGTCCGATCTTGACCGCGTTCTCCACGGTCGGGTAGTGCAGGAGCAGGCCGAGCAGCACCAGCGCCGTCCCGAGCCCGCCCGCGATCCCCACGCCGCTCAGCCGGGCGTAGAAGTCCTGGAGGCGGAGCAGACCGACCGCTCCCACCAGGAACACCAGGGCGCCCGCGACCATGCAGACGATCCCGGCGACGTCCAGCGCGTTCATCGCTTACCTCCGGTGATCAGGCGGGCCAGGGACAGGGCGGCCAGGAATCCGATCAGCGCGCACACCAGGACGATGTCCACGACCAGTTCGGTGTCCAGCCGGAAGCCGAGCATGGCGACCAGCCCCACGAAGCCGAAGAAGACGACGTCGGAGGCGGCGCCCCGGTCGGCGGCCGACGGCCCGGTCAGAATGCGGTAGGCGGCGATGGCCATGGCCAGCACGATGGCCGCCAGGCCGATGTCGATGAGCTGCATCAGTTCCGTTCCCCCTCGGCCGGGACGCTCTCCGGAGGCCCCGACGGGCGGGTGACCGCCAGGACGCGGTCCTCCATCGCGTGGATGTCCTGCTGGAAGGACGCGCGGTCCTGCACGTACAGCCCGTGCACCCACAGGGTGGCGGGGTCGCGGCGCACGGCCACCGTGACCGTCCCCGGGGTCAGGGAGATCAGGTTGGCCAGCAGGGTGAACTCGAAGTCGGTCCGGCAGCGGACCGGGACCTCCACGAAGGCCGGGGTCGCGGAACTGCCCGGGGTGACGATGTCCCACATCACCTGGAGGGAGGTCTTCACGATCTCGGCGCCCGCGTAGAAGGGGAACCAGAGCACACGGGGTGCCCACATCGGGTGGATCATCGTCCCAGCACCGCCTCGACGTATCCGGAAGTGTCCAGGAGCCCGGCCGCGGCCTGCGCACTGAGGTCGAGCAGGACCTGCGCGCCCAGACCGATGCCCAGGGTCGTGGCTGTCAGGATCAGGCCCGGCACGATCAGCGCGGTCCGGATCTTCGGTGTGGTGCGCGTCGCGGTGGCGACCGCACCGTCGGAGCCCGCCTCGACGGGCGCCGGGTCGTCCTCGTCCGGGGCCCTGCCCCAGAACACTCCGCCCCAGATCTTCAGCATCGACATGAGGGTGATCAGGCTGACCGCGATCATCACCGCCATGGCGGTCCACTGGGCGTCGTCCACGGCCGCCACGACCAGGGTCAGCTTGGCGACGAACCCGGAGAACGGCGGCAGGCCCGCCAGGGACAGGGCGGCCCCCATGAACACCAGGGCCAGCAGCGGCTCCCGCCTGGCGATTCCGCCGAGCCGGTCCAGCGCGCCCGTCCCGTAGGTGTGCTCGATCGCACCGGTGGACAGGAACAGCGACGCCTTCACGATCATGTGGTGGATGAGGTAGAAGATGCCCGCCATGAGCCCGAGCTCGGTGAACAGGGCGACCCCGAGCAGGATGTACCCGATCTGGCTGATCATGTGGAACACCAGGATCGAACGGGTGGTGCCCTCGCCGACCGCGCCCATCACGCCGATGAGCATGGTGAGGGTGAAGGCCACCACGCCGATCCACAGGAACTTCGCGTCCCCGTCGAAGACCAGCGCGTACAGGCGGTAGATCGCGTAGATCGCCACCTTGGTGTGCAGGCCGGAGAACAGGGCGGTGATCGCCGGGGAGGCGGCCGGGTAGGTCCGGGCCAGCCAGCCGTGCACAGGGACGACGGCGGCCTTGATCGACAGGGCGAGGATGACCACGCCCATGCCAACCGCGACCATCGGGTCGTCCTTCGCGGCCCCGGCCAGCTCTCCCATGTGCACGGTCCCGGCGGCTGCGTAGACCAGCGCCACTCCCGCGAGGAAGATCGTCGAGGTGAGCAGGTTGACCGTGACGTAGATCCGTCCGGCCCGCAGCCTGCCCATGGCACCGAGCATGGCCAGCAGCCCGTACGAGGGCAGCAGCATGACCTCGATGAACACGAACATGTTGAAGATGTCGCCGGTGAGCAGCGCACCGGACACACCGGCCGTCAGCACCAGGACCAGCGGGGAGAAGAACGACCGCCGGTCGTCCCCGGTGGCGATCGCGAAGACCGAGCTCACCAGCGCCAGGAGCGAGGTGGTCCACAGCATGAGCGCGCTGAGGACGTCGGCGACGAACGGGATGGCGACCCCGTCCTGCCACAGACCCACGTTGTGGGCGAAGACGGCGCCGTCCCGGGTGAGCCAGACCAGCCCGGAGGCCCCGAGCAGCGACACCGTGGTGGGCAGGAGCAGCAGGATCCTGCGCAGCCACAGGGGGCCGCGCAGGACGATCAGCAGTCCGGCGCCGACCAGTGGCACCGCGACGAAGAGAGGCAGCAGCGCCGCGTTCATGAGGCGTCCTCGGTGTCGTCGTCGCTGCCGGAGGCGGCGAGGGTGAGCATGTAGATCGCAATGGAGAAGGCGATCACGATCGCGGTGAGCACGAACGCCTGGGGCAGTGGGTCGGCCGCGGTGGGCGCGGTGCCGAACTGGAGCAGGGGCAGGTCGCGGCGGTACACGCCACCGGCCGACATGATCAGCAGGTTGACCGCGTGGCCCACCAGGATGAGGCCCAGGACGATACGCACCATGCCGCGCTGGAGCATCAGGTAGACGCCCCCGGCGACCATGACGCCGATGGTGATGGCGAGGGTCATCGCTTGCCTCCCGTGGTGGAGCCGTCCAGGTCGTGTACGTCGGTGTCCGAGCCGTCGTCCGAACCGCGTGTGCCTGGGCTTCCGCGTTCGAGCCCCAACTCGTTGAGCGCGGTGAGCAGGACGCCCACCACCGCCAGGTAGACGCCGACGTCGAAGACGAACGCCGTGGTGAAGTGGAAGTAGTCGCCCCAGGCCAGCGGGATCTCCGCGTGCAGCGGCTTGAGGAACGAGCCCTCCATGTAGCCGAGGAACCCGGAGAACGCGGCGACCAGCACACCGGCCCCGATGATCGCGGGGTAGGCCAGGCGGATGCGCGCCGCCCTGTCGCTGGCCGCCGACAGGTAGGTCAGCGCGAAGCCCGCGCCGCCCACGAGACCGGCGATGAACCCGCCACCGGGCTCGTTGTGGCCGCGGAACAGCAGGTACAGCGACCAGACGACGAGCAGCGGCATCAGGAAGCGGCCCACCGTG
This sequence comes from Nocardiopsis sp. SBT366, assembly GCF_001083815.1. Taxonomy (NCBI): domain Bacteria; kingdom Bacillati; phylum Actinomycetota; class Actinomycetes; order Streptosporangiales; family Nocardiopsidaceae; genus Nocardiopsis; species Nocardiopsis sp. SBT366. Next base: position 20,296 of record NZ_LAVM01000041.1, read on the forward strand.
CGCATCAGCACCGTGTTGTCGGTGGGGTCGTGGGCGGCGTTGGCCGGACCCACCACCACCCGGCGCGAGGAGTGCACCGGGAGCAGGTCGCTGGACCGGATCACCGCGATGATGATCAGGCCCGCCACACCGAGCACCGTGAGTTCGCCCAGGGTGTCCAGCGCGCGGTAGTCGACCAGGATCGTGTTGACCACGTTGGTGCCGCCGGTGTCCTCCGGGGCGTGTGCCAGGAGGTAGTCGGCCACGGGCGACAGCTCGCGTCGACCGGTGAGGGCGTAGGCGGCCAGACCGGCGGACAGACCGGCGCCGATCGCGATCGCGGCGGTCAGGACGGTGCGGCGCCCGCGCACCTTGTGGAAGCGGCGCGGCAGGCGGCGCAGGACCAGCACCGCGACGACCACGGTCAGGATCTCCACCAGCAGCTGGGTGAGGGCCACGTCGAAGGCGCCCAGGAAGAACAGCCACAGGGCGACGGTGAACCCGGCGACGCCGACCAGGGCCAGCCCCGCCATCCGGGAGCGGGTGACCACGGCGGCGCCGACGGCCACGACCATCAGACCCACGAGGAGCCAGTCCAGGCCCATCGAGGTCTGCCCGGCCAGCGGCGGCAGGTCCAACCGGAACACCACGGTGACCAGGGTCAGCGCGATGATCAGCACCATCGGCACCCCCAGGTGGAAGGCGGGGGAGTCGCTGCGGGTGAGGTCGCCGGTGCGCCTGCCCGCCCGGATGATCCCGTCGTACAGGGCCTCGAAGACCCCCACACCCGTCACCGGGACGAGGTCGCGCCCGGCCAGCGCCTCACCGGAACGGCTCCGCCAGGACAGCAGGGCGCCCAGGCCGATCGCCAGCGCGGACATGCCGAGGGCGGCGTTGAACCCGTGCCACAGCAGCAGGTGCGCGTCGGCCTCCTGGTGAGTGGCGTTCAGGGCCACCTCGTTGACCAGCGGGTCCAGGGCCGGGACGGTCAGGCCGAGGAGCACGCCGCCCAGCGAGGCGAGGATCGCGGGGAGCCAGAAGCCGGAGCTCGCCTCGGTCGCGGTGCGCTCCCGGGCGTCGCCCCTCGGCTCGCCCCAGAAGGCCCCGTACACGAACCGGAACGAGTACGCGAAGGTGAACGCGGCCGCCGCGACCGCGACGGCACCGGCCACCGGGCCGAACCAGGCGGGGCCGGGCGCGTGCAGCAGCGACTCGAAGAGGTTCTCCTTGCTGATGAACCCGAGCAGCGGCGGGATGCCCGCCATGGACAGCGCGGACAGCGCGGCGACGGTCGCGGTCACCGGCATCCGCCGACGCAGACCGCCCAGCTGACGCAGGTCGCGGGTACCGGTCTGGTGGTCGACCAGGCCGACCACCATGAACAGCGCGGACTTGAAGAGGGCGTGCGCCACCGTGTGCACGGCCGCCGCGACCAGGGCGGCGGGGGTGCCCACACCGATCACCGCCACCAGGAAGCCGAGCTGGCTCACGGTGGAGAAGGCGGCGAGCCTCTTGAGGTCGTGCTGTTGCAGGGCGAAGACCGCGCCGATCACCGCCGTGGTCAGACCCAGGGTGATGAGGAGGGTGTTCCACACCATCAGCTCACCGAGGGCGGGCGTGAAGCGCATGGCCAGGTAGATACCGGCCTTGACCATCGCGGCCGCGTGCAGGTAGGCGCTGACCGGCGTGCTCGCCGCCATGGCGTCCGGCAGCCAGTAGTGGAACGGGAACTGCGCCGACTTCGTGAACACGGCGACGGCGACCAGCACGGCCACCAGCGACGCGAACCCGGTGTCCTGGGTCCAGGACGTGTCGGCCAGGATCGCGCTCAGCTGCGTGGTGCCGGTGCGCACGATGAGCAGCACGACCGCCGCGAGCAGTGCGAGACCTCCCATGGCGGTGAGGAGGAACGTGCGGATCGCCGGACGGCTGGCCGACACCCCGGACAGGCCGATCAGGTAGAACGACGCGATGGTGGTGAGCTCCCAGAACACGAAGAGCAGCACCACGTCGTCGGCCAGGACCAGACCCGTCATCGCCAGGGCGAAGAGGGACATCAGGAAGTAGAAGCCGAGACGGCGGCCGGGCGGGAAGTACCGGGTCGAGTACGCCATGATCAGCGCGCCGATACCGGTCACCAGCATGGTGAACAGCCAGCCGAGGCCGTCCATGCGCAGGTGGAACGAGACCCCGATCTGCGGCATCCAGGGCCGGGAGAACTCCAGGGGCACCCCGGAGCCCAGAACCTGCGGCGCCTGGGCGGCCACCAGCAGGGCCAGGCCGAGGAACACGGCGGAGACGGGCCAGCCCGCGTTACGGCCCAGCAGTCTGTCCAGTAAGGGTGTGATCGCGACGGTCAGTGCGAGCACGATCATCAGAAGCAGCAGCACCAAGCCACTGTCCTTTCACGGCGTTGAGCCGCGCGGTGGAGGCACGGCCGGACCCGGGGGCGGGCCGGTGCGGTGCGCGCGGCGACACGGATGAGGAGCGGATTCGGGGCGCGTCGGCAGGGACGCGGTCAGCCGGGTCCCGGCGGGCAGGAACTGAGTTCGCCGTGCGCGTTGGTGCCCCACGAGGTGGTGTAGCCGTTGGTGCCGTGCGGGCGGGGGTTTCCGACCGGGAGCTTGTGGCGCTCACCGAAGCGGCTTCTGCGCAGCTCGCGCGCAGGCTTCACGCTGGTCGTGGTCATACGGCGTGCTCCGGACATGGGTCGTAGGGACGCCGACCAGTCTTCCCGGCACACCTGTGGCGCGAGTGGCGCCGCGCCCATGTTCGTCGATGGTGGAGCATATGTCCAGTTCCGGCCATGTTTCACCGGGGGCAGAAGGTACCAACGAGCACAGGGCGTTCCGGCCAACATAGTGCCTGAACAGGTAACATGCCCGTGGTCGCTGGTTCGGTCGCCGAGGGTGAGCGCCGGTTGGTCGAACTGGGGAAACGCGCGTAGAGTGCCGGTCAGGTGTGCCGGGAAGACTGGTCGGCGAAGCGCTGACCCCTACCCGAAACCAGGTGCGTCCATGTCGGAGACCACTCTTCACGGAGCTCGCGTCTACCGTTCCGAACTCGCTGAGCGGACCGTCCGAGGATGGTGCCGCGAGCGGCTCGACGAGTACCCGGACCTGGTCTTCCTCCCGGAGATCACCACGTCGATCGGCCCGACCCGCGCCTTTCGCATGCCCGGCGGCCCCGGGACCCCGGTGGTGGTCCTCAGCGGCACCAACTTCAACAGCGCGCTCAGCGCCTCCCCCGCCTCCGACATGACGGCGGAGCGGGACGTCTACCTCGTGGACCTGCCCGGGCAACCCGGGCTCAGCTGTGGGGTGCGCCCCCGGGGTCACCGCGCCGAGGCCTACGGCAGATGGTTGGACGAGCTGCTGCCCGAACTGGTGGACCGGCCCGCGGTAGTGCTCGGGCACTCCCTGGGCGCGGCGGTCGCGCTGGCCTCCAGCCCCCGCGAAATGGTCAGGGGGCTGGTGCTGGTGAACCCGGCCGGGCTGACCAGCGCCGCCACCCCGCCCGAGCTGATGCGGGTGACCCTGCCCTGGATGATCGGGCCGCGCGACGACAAGAGCACGCGGCTGCTCAACTTCATGAGCGGCCCCGACTTCCGCCACCCCGTCCACCCCTTCGCCTCGTGGATGACGATGGTCGGCAAGCACTGCCGGACCAGCCTGGCCCCGGGGCCGCTCCCCACGGAGTCGCTGCTGGCCTGGCAGGGGCACAACGTCACGGTGGCCACGGGTTCGGACGACGTGTTCTTCTCACCGGCCCGCCTGCACGGCCCGGCCCGCCGGTTCCTGAACACCGACCTGCACGTGCTGGACAAGGCGGGCCACCTGGCCCCCTACGAGTTCCCCGAGCAGGTCCGCGAACTGGTTCGACAGGCAGCCTGACCTGCGGGTCCGGGTGGGTCACGCCCGCTCGGGGAAGACTCACCGCATGGGCCAACAGGACGACGTCGTCGCACTGGAAGAGATCCGCCGGGGCATGGGCGCGCTCGTGGGAGGCAAGGCCGCCAACCTCGGCGAGATGGCGGCGGCCGGCGAGCGGGTGCCCGCCGGGTTCTGCGTCACGACCGCCGCGTACGCCTCGGGAACGGTGCCCGCCGAGCGGGTCGCCCGGGCCTACGCGGCCCTGGGCGGGGGCAGGGTCGCGGTGCGCTCCAGCGCGACCGCCGAGGACCTGCCCGACGCCAGCTTCGCCGGACAACAGGACACCTACCTCGACGTCGAGGGCGCGGACGCCGTCGTGGACGCGGTCCGGCGCTGCTGGGACTCCCTCGACAACGAACGCGCCGTCTCCTACCGGCGGGCCAACGGCATCGACCGGGCCGATGTGCGCATGGCGGTCGTGGTGCAGCGGATGGTCGACCCCGCCACCGCCGGGGTCATGTTCACCGCCGATCCGCTCACCGGGTCCCGGGCCCGGACCGTGGTCGACGCCGTTCGCGGATCGGGCACAGCGGTCGTGGACGGCTCGGTCGAACCCGACCACTACGCGCTCGACGACGGACGCGTCCCCGACCTGCCCGAGGGCTGCCTCACCCGGGGGCAGGTCCTCGAACTGGCAGCGACCGGGCGACGCCTCCAGGCGCTCTTCGGATCCCCGCAGGACGTCGAGTGGTCCCACGACCGCGACGGCACCCTGTGGTTGCTCCAGTCCCGGCCCGTCACCGCCCTCTTCCCCCTGCCCCCGCAGGACCTGCCCGACCAGCCCCGCTTCTACATGGAGATCGGGCACATGCAGGGCATGCTCAGACCCTTCACCCCGCTCGGCCTGTCCATGCTCCAGCGGGTGTGGACCCGCTGGTGGTCGGGGAGGGGGTCCGCCACCGACGCCGCCGATCCCGATCCCCTGATGGTCGACGTCGGAAGCCGCCTGTACGTCGACCTGTCCGCCTTCCTGCGTAGTGCTCCGCTCCGTCGGAGACTGCCCGCGGGCATGGAGGTGTACGGACCACGGGTACGAGCGGCGGTGGAGCACGTGCTCGGCGACCCGCGTTTCACCCCCCGCCCCGGACTGCCGTTCTCCGCCTCCACGGCCCTGCGGATCGCCGCCGTCGTCCTTCCCTCCCTGGTCGGCGTCGGGTACGCGCTGGCCCGGCCCCGAGCGGCCCGGGCCCGCGCCCAGGCGGCCGTGGCCCGGCTGCGCGCGCTGCGCGGGCCGGGAGTGGAGGCGAGCCCGGCGCGACGGCTGGACTGGGTCACCGGAAGCGCCTTCGACGCCATGCTCGGCCGCGACCTGCGGGAGGTGATCGGTCCGGTCTTCGCCGGGATCGTCACCGCCACGGCTCCTGCGGCCCTGCTCCACGGAGTGGCCACCAAGGAGGAGACCGACACCGTGCTGGGCGGGCTGCCGCACAACGTCACCACGGAGATGGACCTGGACCTGTGGGGGATCGCCGAGCGCGCCCGCGCCCACGGGGACCTGTTCGCCAGCACGCCTTCGGAGGAGCTCGCCGCCCGGTACCTGCGCGGCGAGCTGCCGGACGTCGGAGTGGACGCCTTCCTGGACTCCTACGGACACCGGGCGGCGGGCGAGGTGGACATCGGCGTGCCCCGGTGGAGCGAAGACCCCGCACCGGTGTTCGGATCGGTCGCCAACTACCTGCGCCTGGAGGACCCGGACCTGGCACCGGACCGCAGGTTCGAGCGGGCCGGTGCCGCCGCCGTGACCAGGCTCGCCGAGCTCGGGTCCCGGGCCGTGCACGAACGCCCGGTGCGCGGCGCGGTCGCCGCCTTCCTCATGCGCCGCTCGCGCGAGCTCGGGGGGATGCGGGAGTACGCGAAGTTCGCATGGCTGGTGCCGTTCGCGGAGATGCGCCGCCAACTGCTCCTCGCGGGGGAGGGCCTGGTCGCCCAGGGTCTGCTGGCCGGGGCCGACGACGTCTTCTTCCTGCGGGTGCACGAGATCCGCGCCGCCGCGCGCGAAGGCACCGACCAGCGGGACCTGGTGGCCGAGCGCCGCCGCTTCCACCAGCGAGAACTGCGCAGGCGCTCGGTGCCGGGGACACTGTTGACCGACGGCACCGACGTGGAGGCCGCACTGCCGCCTCCGGCCGTGGCGCGGGGCGGCCTGCCCGGGGCGCCCGCCGCGCCGGGCAGGGCCGAGGGACGGGCTCATGTCGTCCTCGACCCGGTCGGCGCCCGGATCGAACCCGGCGAGATCCTCGTGGCCCCCACGACCGACCCGGGCTGGACCCCGCTGTTCATGACCGCCGCCGGGCTGGTCTCGGAGACCGGCTCGCCGATCGCGCACGGTCCCACGGTGGCCCGCGAGTACGGGATACCCGCGGTGATCTGCGTTCGGGACGCCACCACCAGGATCCGCACCGGTGACCTGCTGCGGGTCGACGGCACCGCCGGGACGGTGGACGTGGTCGACGAGCCCTGACGGGGCCAGGTCCTGTTCGGGTCATGTCCTGTTCGGGTTGGTCGCCTTCCCGTCGAGCCAGAGTTCGGTGGAGGCGTCCCGGTGGCTGCCGGAGGCGCCCACGTGTTTGGCGTCGATGGTCGGCCCCTTCCTGATCACGTGCACCAGGGCCATCGCGTGGCCCCGGCCCAGGCCGTAGTCGGCGGCCAGCCACGCGATGATGGTGCCCGCCTTCACCGAGGGGTCGTCGTACCCCTTCTCCTTGGCGATGTCGACGAGTGCGCGCGGCACCAGCCCGGTCCGGTCCTCGATGGTGTCCAGGTAGGCCTGAAAGGACATGGGATCTCCTCTGGAGGGAAGGCAGGACCCCATGCTCACACCCGGGTGTGACATTCCGGTGGAAGGGCGGCGCCGGTGCGGGGCGCCGCCCTTCCACCGGGCCGTCAGACCTCGGAGTCCTTCCCGCCGCGCAGGTGACGGTCCTCCACGTCGGAGATCCGGTGGGCGAAGGACACCGCGACGATCGAGAGCACCGCCGTGAAGCTCAGGTACACGGCGATCGGCACCCACGAGTCGTTGAACCGGGACAGCAGCCAGGTCGCGATCAGCGGAGCGGTGCCGCCCGCGAGGGCCGCGCCGATCTGGTAGCCGAGGGTCACCCCCGTGTAGCGCACGCGAGTGGAGAAGATCTCCGAGCTCAGGGTGCCGATGGTGGCGGTCACGGGCGCCCACAGCACACCCAGGCCGATCACGGTGGCCAGGATCAGCATGAGGTTGCTGCCGGTCCCCAGCATCAGGAAGTACGGCGCGGTGAACAGACCGAGGGCGACGGCGCCGAACAGGTAGACGCGCTGGCGGCCGAAGGTGTCGGAGAGCCGGCCCGCGATCGGGATGCACACGGTCGCCACGACCGCGCCGATGGTCACCGCGTTGAGCGCGGTCGTGTTGTCGAAGCTCAGGGTCCCGGTCGCGTAGCTGACCACGAAGGTGCCGAACACGTAGAACGGCGCTGTCTCCACGATCTTCGCGCCCACCGCGACGAGCACGGCCCGCCAGTGGTGGCGGAAGGTCTCGGCGACGGGCAGCTTGGCGACGTTCCCCTCCTCCTTGGCCTTGCGGAAGGTGGGAGTCTCGTCGATCCCGGAGCGGATCCACAGGCCCAGCAGCACCAGGAGCACGCTCGCCAAGAACGGGACGCGCCAGCCCCACGTCTCGAACTGGTCGTCCGGCATCAGCGACATGAGGGTCAGCGCCAGGCTGGCCAGCAGCATGCCGGAGGTGATGCCCATCTGGGGCACGGAACCGAAGAAGCCGCGCCGGTTCTTCGGCGCGTACTCGTAGGCGAGCAGCAGTGCCCCGCCCCACTCCCCGCCGATGCCCAGGCCCTGCACGATCCGCAGGAAGATCAGCAGGATCGGGGCGAGGACGCCGATGCTGTCGTAGGTGGGCAGCAGCCCGATGAACATCGTCGCGCCGCCCATGAGGGACAGCGTGATGATGAGCGTCTTCTTCCGGCCGATCCGGTCACCGATGTGGGAGAAGAGGACGCCGCCGAGCGGTCGGATGAAGAACGTCAGCGAGAAGGTCAGGTACGACAGCATCAACGAGACGAGCGGGTCTTCCGAGGGGAAGAAGAGCTTGTTGAAGACGAGGGCGGCGGCCGTGCCGTAGAGGAAGAAGTCGAACCACTCGATCGTGCTTCCGGTCAGGCTGGCCACCAGGACCTTGGCCCTGGGCGGGCGGGGCTGCGCGTCGGGCGCGCTCGTGCTCTCGGCACTCATGGACGGGGCTCCAGACAGGGACGGGGGTTCCACGGGCGGGAGGCTGAGGCCCGTGAGTACGGCCTGGAGCCTAAGAGCGGGTGGCGCCCGTCACCGTTGTCCGAACCGACGACAAGCCGGGCGGGGCGGTGTCGGCCGCGACAACCCGGGGGCGCACGGGCATCGCAGCAGGTGGGCCGTGATCTGGGGGAGACCCGGGAGCGGCCGGACCGCGACCCGGCGCCCGGGTCACACCCTCAGGCTGACCGATGCCAGGAGCCTCTGGTCGGCGTCGTCCAGGTCGAGTCCGGTGAGCGCGCAGATGCGCCGGATGCGGTGCCGGAGTGTGTTGGGGTGGACGTGCAGACCGGTCGCGGCGCTGGTCACGTCGCCGAAGGCGTCCAGATAGGCCGAGAGGGACCTGCGCTGGTCGTCGTCGAGGGAGTCCAGCCGCTCGTCGCGCAGGTGGGGGCGCTCCGCGAGGTACTCGACCACCTCCCGCAGCACCACCGAGGAACGCGTCTCCTCGTAGTCGGCGACCAGCCGGTCCGGGTCGTCGGAGATCACCTCCAGGATCCGGCTCGCGTGCTTCTTCAGCCCGGGTACCGCGCGCATCCGGGGCGCCACCCCCGCCACGGATCCCTGCACCGGGGTGCCGTTGTGCTGACGCAGCATCGCCACCAGCTCGCGCACCCATGTGAGCGGCGCCTGCCCGGAGGGCGTGGGCAGCAGGACGTAGAGCAGCCCGCAGGCCGGGATGACCAGGGCGTTCCTGCGGTAGGCCGCCGCGTACACCGAGACCACCTCGGCGGCCTGGTGGAGCCGCCACGGCTGGTCCACCTCCTCCTCCCGCAGGGCCAGGGCGATCACCGAGACGGGGGTGGCGGGGTCGACACCCAGGTGCCGGGCGAGCGCGTCGGAGTCGAAGGCGCCGGTCAGCAACCCCATGGGCAGCTCGCCGGTGTCGTGGCCGCTGGCCCGGGACCCGCTGTTCACGCGTGACACGTGGACCGCGGCCAGACGTGCCGCGCCCCGGAGCACCTGGTCGCTGGTGGGGGACAGGGGCCGCTCGACCTGCTGCACCCAGATGCTGCCGAGCGGGCGGTCTCCGGCCCGGATGCCCACCACCCTCCTGCGGGAGGCGCCGAGGTCGGGGCGTTCCGCGACCTCGACGACCTCACCGGCGCGGATGCGCTCGTCCACGCCCCATTCGCGCAGGTGCGCGATGAAGGACGAGGGACAGTCGCGGCCGAGGATGGTCTGCTGGCGCAGCTCGTCGGCGCCCTCGTGGGAGGCCGAGTAGGCCAGCACCCGGTTGGCGCCGTCCTCGATGCTCACGATCCCGCCGGTCAGGGTCGCGACGGTCTGGGCGAGGGAGAACAGGTCCCTGTGCCGGTCCTCGGGGTCGAAGGAGTCCAGCGCGGTCCGGGCGAGGGCCGCGAACTCGGTGGCGGCCAGGGCGGGATCCACGGAGAGCACGGCGAGGTCGAGGTCGCGCAGCCCGTCGTCCGGGGTTCCGGGCACGGCGACGGCGCTCGCCCCGCCGCGCACGGCCCGCTCGGCGAGGGCGACGGCCTCGGCGCCACCGGTCGGGGCGACGATCAGGGACCCCGGGGGTACCGGGTCGTCGGGGTGGGCCACCACCACGGAGTGCACCAGGGCGTCCAGCCCCCGGGGCGCCGAGACCAGCCCGTGGACCGGGCCCTCCAACGCCTCCATCAGGGACTTCACGGTCGGTCCTGGTCTGCTCACGATCATCACCTGTCGGGTCCGGGTGGGTTTCGGACCATTGTGCGCCTCCGCCGGACCTGCTCTGACCAGGCTCCCGCCCGGATCGGGGCCGGTGGGCGCCTACGCGTCCAGCAGCTGGGTGACCGTGTGCTCCCCGATGGCGCCCAGGAGCGGGTGCTCGGGAGCGCTGGCGCACAGCAGGGTCGAGTAGAGGAGCGCCCAGGCGCGGGCCCGGTCCCAGGTGTGGGCGTCGACTCCGCTGAGGTGGTCCAGGTCGGCGCGCAGGCGCGCGCGGTCCCCGGGGCCGAAGGCCAGCCAGGCGACGGCGAGGTCGGAGGCGGGGTCACCGGAGGTGAGGTCGCCGAAGTCCAGGACCGCGACGAGGTCGAGGCGCCCATCGGCGCGGGTGCGTTCGGCCGAGCCGACCAGGAGGTTGGCGGGGTGCGGGTCGCCGTGCAGCCAGAGCGCCGGACCGGTCCACTCGGGGGTCGGGAGCAGCTCCTCCCACAGGGCGAGCAGCTCCGGAGCGCGCGGGTCGGCACTGGCGGCCATGCGTTCGCGCGCCCTGGAGTCGCGCTCACGCAGGGGCACGCCGCGGACCGGGTTGTGCGGGGCGTCGCCGGGTGCGGGCGCGTGCAGCCGTGACAGGAAGAGAGCGAGGGGTCCGACCAGGTCGGAGCGCTCGCCCACCGGGATCTCGGCGAGGGTGCGGCCCTCGAACCACGGGTTGACCGACCAGTGCCACGGGTAGCCGTGTCCGGGGCGGCCCACCCGCAGCGGAACCGGGACGGGGACCCCCACGCGCTCGGCGATCCGGGGCAGCCACCGCTGCTCGTTCACCACGAGCCGGGCCGCCGCCTCCCGCCTGGGCATGCGCGCGCACAGGCTCTCCCCCAGGGTGAACAGGGAGTTGTCCCAGCCGTTGGAGACGGCGGTGACGGGAAGGTCCGCGAGGTCGGGGTGCTGCTCCCGCAGGAGCTCGCGGACGAGGTCGGGGGTGACGGTCACTTCGGCCGGAGGGGTGCTCACCTCCCCAGTATCGGACACGGTTCAGTAGTAGACCGCGAGCGGACCGTTGGGTCCCTCGATGACGGTCACCGGGGTGTCGAACACCTTCGTGAGGACCTCGTCGGTCATGATCCGCTCCGGTGGGCCGAACTCCACGACCGTGCCGTCCTTGACCGCGCAGATGTGATCCGCGTAGTGGCCCGCGAAGTTGATGTCGTGCAGCACGATCACGATCGTCCGGTCGAGCTCGGCCGCCGCACGGCGCAGGTGCTTCATCATCTGCACCGAATGGCGCATGTCCAGGTTGTTCAGCGGCTCGTCGAGCAGTACGTACTCGGTGTCCTGGCACAGCACCATCGCCACGTACGCGCGCTGGCGCTGGCCCCCCGACAGCTGGTCGAGGTAACGGTGCTCCAGGTCGGTGAGGTCCAGGAAGTCGATCGAGCGGCTGACGAACTCCTCGTCGGCGGCCGTGAGGCGCCCCCTGGAGTGGGGGAAGCGCCCGAACGCGACGAGCTGGCGCACCGTGAGCCGGGTGACGAAGTGGTTCTCCTGACGCAGCACTGACACGACCTTGGCCAGGTCCTTGGAGGGCGTCCTCGTCACGTCGTACCCGGCGACCTCGATGGTGCCCGCGTCGAGGCCGAGCAGGCGCCCCACCATGGTCAGCAGGGTCGACTTCCCGGCGCCGTTCGGGCCCACCAGGGCGGTCACGCCGCCCCGGGGGATCTCCAGGTCCACGGGGCCGATCGTGACCTCGCCGCCGTAGTCCTTGCGCACACCTTCGAGGGTGATCACAGTCGGCCCTTTCTGAGGATGACGAACAGGAACACCAGGCCGCCGACGAACTCGATGATGATCGAGACCACCCCGTTGGCGTAGAAGATGTTCCGCATGACGAAGTAGGCGCCACTGAGCACGACGAAGCAGGTCAGCGCGGCGACCGGGAACACGTACCGGTGGTCGTACGTGTCGGCGAACTGGTAGGCCAGGGTCGCGACGAGGAAGCCGAGGAAGGTCATCGGCCCCACGAGGGCGGTGGAGACCGCCATGAGCACCGAAACCAGGAAGAGCACCCGCATGGTCTCGCGCCGGTGGTTCAGGCCGAGCCCGGTGCTCGCGTCCCGGCCCAGCGCCACGATGTTCAGGCGTCGCGAACTCAGCACCAGCAGGGTCGCGGCCACCAGGCACAGCGGGATCGCGACCGGCAGGTACGAGGCGTCGGCGTTGGAGACGTTGCCGAACAGCCGCGCGGCCAGCACGTCGAACTCGCTGGGGGTGAGCAGGCGCTGCATGAAGGTGGAGACCGACGCCAGGCCGCCGCCGATGATGATGCCGATCAGCAGCATCACCTGGAGGTTGCCGTACCGGCCGGACAGCAGCCAGCCGTACAGCAGCATCGCGAAGCCGACCATCAGCGCGATCTGGAGCACGAACTGCGGCAGGCCCTTGACGGCGAGGACGCCCGCGACGCCGAGGAAGTACACGGCCGAGGTCTGGACCGCGACGTACAGCGCCTCGAACCCCATGATCGACGGGGTGATGATCCGGTTGTTGGTCACGGTCTGGAAGCTCACCGTGGCGATGGCCTGGCAGATCGCCACCACGGCCATGACCACCACGTTGGTGGCGCGCATCTCGGCGATGCGCCAGAACCCGTCCGAGCCGACCGGCATCGGGTTGTCCCAGGCCAGCAGACCGAAGGTGAAGCCGAGGGCGAGGACCACGAGGACGGAGACGATGATCCGGTAGCGGAGGCGGGCGCGCGGTGTGGGCAGGGTCCGGGAGGTGCGCTCCCGGAGAACGGTCGACTCAGCCACGGCGACGCTGCCTCAACAGGAGAAGGATGAACACGAAGGCGCCGACGACCCCGAGGATGAGGGACACGGGCACCTCGAAGGGCATGATGATGGTCCGACCGACCAGGTCGCACACCGTGACGATGCCGATCCCGAGCAGGCACACCCACGGCAGGTTCCCGCGCAGGTCGTCGCCCCGGAACATCGAGACGACGTTGGGGACGATGAGCCCGAGGAACGGCAGGTTCCCCACCACCACGGTCACCACGCCGGTCGCCACCGCGATGAGGGTGGTTCCCAGCAGGATGACCCGGTTGTAGTTCAGGCCGACGTTGGTGGAGATCTCCTCGCCCAGACCGGCCACGGTGAAGCGGTCGGCGACGACGAACACCGCGACGGCCACGACGGCCACGATCCACAGGGGCTCGTACTGGCCGCGCAGGACCGACGTGAAACTGCCCGCGAACCACACGCCCAGGTTCTGGAGCATGTCGGTCCGGAGCGCGACGAAGGTCGACACCGAGCTGACGACGGCTCCGAGCATGATGCCCACGATCGGGACGATCAGGGACGAGCGCAGGGTGACGCGGCGCAGGAACAGGAAGAACACCATCGTGCCGACGAACGCCGCCAGCACGGCCCCGGCCATGCGGGTGCCGATACTCGCGCCCGGCATCAGGATCATCACGGTGAGCAGGCCCAGACCGGCCCACTCGGTGGTGCCGGTGGTGGTCGGCTCCACGAAGCGGTTCTGGGTCAGCAGCTGCATGACCAGACCGGACATGGCCATGGCGGCGCCCGCGAGGACGAGGCCGACGGTGCGCGGGATCCGGGTGATCGCGAACATCTCGCCGCCGTCGTCGGCGCCTCGGACGTCGTACACGCCGGTGGCCAGGGACAGCGCGAGGAGGGCGCCCACGACGGCGACGCCGACGAGCAGCTTCCAGTCGAACAGCCGCCCCTTGTTCCGTGCGCGCGACGGGGACGGGGTCGCGGGAGTCACACCCGGTCACCCCCGGTACGACGGTGCCTCACACGGGGGCACGCGCCGACACTCGCGTCGGCGCGTGCCCCGGGGTCGAGCGGGATCAAGCCCTGGCCTCCAGCGCGTCGGCGAACGCGTCGAAGAACTCGGTGTAGGTCTGGATGCCCTCGTTGGTGTAGGTGTCCACGGGCATGTGGATGATCTGCTCGTCCTTGACGGCGGTCACTCCGGAGAGCGCCTCGGAGCTGGACAGGATGTTCTCGGCGGTCTCGTAACCGGCCTCGTCTGCGGCGACGGCGGCGTCGCGGTCCATCACGAGGATCCAGTCGGGGTTCGAGTCGGCGATGGCCTCGACGGAGATGTCGTCGCCCTGGTGGTCGTCGCTGGCGCCGTCGACCTCGAGGGCCGGGGTGAGTCCGAGGATGTCGAAGGCCGGGCCGAGGGTGCGGCCGACGCCGGGCGCCAGGTAGCCGATCTCGCCGCCGGAGGTGGTGACGGCCATGACGGTGTCGTCCTCGTCGTAGGCGTCCTGGACCCGCTCGATGGCGGCATCGAGGTCGTCGACGAGCTGGGCGGCCTCGTCCTGCTTGTCGAAGACCTCGCCGAGCACGGTGACCTGGCGCCTGAGCTCGGCGTCGAAGGGCTCGTCCTCGCGCGGGTCGAGGTCCAGGACGGCGGCGTCGGGGACCAGCGAGGTGATGTCGTCCTGGTACTGGGTGAACCGCTGGCCGTTGACGACGAGGTCCGGCTCGGCGGCGACGATCGCCTCGAGGTCGGGCTCGTTGTGCGTGCCGATGTCGATGATGGAGTCGTCCTGCGTGTAGCCGATGGTGTCGGGCATGAGCGACACGGCGGCGGCGGACAGCTCCACGTCCCAGTCGGAGAGGGTCTCGAAGGTCCGGTTGTCGAGGGCGACCACGGACGTGGCGGGGGAGTTCACGGTCTGGGTGCCGTTGTTGTCCTCGACCTCGACCGTGGCGCCCCCGGCGGCGGAGGAGTCGTCGGCGTCCTGGGTCCCCGCGGAGCAACCCGCGATGACCAGCGAGGACGCCAGAATGAGTGAGAGTGCCGTGACGGGGCGGCCGGGGGACTTCATGGTGGTTCTCCTCCAGGGCTAGGGATGAAGGAGAGCCTAACCTAACCTCTGTCGGATATGTGCGTGGGTGTCCCCTTTGAGAGTTTGACCTCAGTGTGACGTGCCCTTGACCTGCGGTTTCCTGAGGGTCCGCCCCGGGAGGGGGCGGTGTCCTCCGCGCTCAGTGCTGGCCGCGCTCCCGTGCCCGCGCCGACTCGGTGTGCGAGCCCGGCTCGCGCTCGGGCAGCGGCACGGCGCCCAGGATCTCCTTGGGCTCGTTGTACTCGGCGTCTGGCATGGACCTCAGGGCGCTCACGATCTCCTCGTCGGCGCCCGCGTCCAGGGCCGCCGCGACCGCCTCGTCCCGGGTCACGGGAAACCCGAGCCCGTCCAGGACCCTCCGGAGTCCGTCGAGACCGCGTTCGACACCCATTGTTCGTCCCCCCGAGACCGCCGCGCCTCCGCCTCGGAGGAGCGGCCACTCCGACCTGCTCGGACACCTGTGGGGCTACCCGGCGGCGCGGGGCCCCAACCGTGGGCCGGGTCGGGCGTCCTCCCCCTGAGCTCGGCGGACGCCGTCATCGGGGAGGCTCCGGCGGTCCGCTAGCGGCGCGAGGCGGCCCGGAGCAGGCGGAGCTGGCCCACCTCGGACACGTTCTTCATCAGCTCGCTGTTGACCCACGCGGCGGTGTGCGCGTTGGTCTTGCCGTCCGCTCCCTGCCAGGGGAAGGAGGCGGGCCGGTCCAGGTCCATCTCGGAGAGCGCCTCGACCCAGTCCAGGCCCATACCGCGCAGCCAGTCCGCGGCCCCCTCCTCGCCCGGCCACCGGATCTCGGCGCGGTCCTGCGGGGTGCGCCCCAGGGTGTGGTCGAGGGTGACCGTCCACCACCAGCCGATGTGCCAGGTCAGCCAGGCGATGGTGGGTACCGGTACGGGGTCGGGCTCGCTGTCGGCCCAGTCCGGGGTCCACACGCCGCCGGGGCCACGGCGCAGTGTCCAGCAGAGTTCGGCGGGCTCCCAGAGGAAGTCCTCGGGTTCGAGGCGCTCCAGGTGGTACTCGAAGAGCGCCCAGGTCAGGTCGTACTGGTCGCGCAGAAGGTCGCGGCGATAGTCAGGCATGCGCCCAACCTGTCACACCCGTCACCGGGGGCACACTCCTTTTCCCGTCGGTGGCGCGCACAGGGCCCGGGCGGACGGTGTCTCCCGTCCTCCCGGGCCCCTCGCGGTCTGACCGCCTGCACCCGGTCAGTTCCGCCCGTGGCGGTCTACAGCAGGAACAGGCTGATCACCCAGATGGTGACGAACGCGGCGACACCCTCGATGGCGGTGGCCAGGGTGAGCGTCCGGTACGCGGTCGCGACCGGGATGCGGCTCAGCTGCGAGACGACCCAGAAGTAGGAGTCGTTGGCGTGCGAGACGACCATCGCGCCGGCACCGATCGCCAGCACCGAGAGGACCATGCCCTCCGTCGAGTCCAGGCCCAGCGAACCGAGCATGGGGGCGAGCATCGCGGACGTGCTCACGATCGCCACCGTCGAGGAACCCTGCGCGGTCTTGAGCGCCGCCGCGATCAGGAACGGCACCGCGAGGCCGAGGCCCAGGTTGCTCAGGTTCTCCGACAGGAACTCGGTCAGCGGGGACGCGGCCAGCACGCCACCGAAGGCGGCACCCGCACCCGTGATGAGCAGGATCGGACCGGCGAGGCGGACCGAGTCGTGGATCTGCTCGTTGAACCGGGCGAGCTTGCCGTGGCCGCGCAGCAGCAGCACGGAGGAGAGCAGGCCGAGGGCGAGCGCGATGACCGGCGTGCCGATGAACGCGATGACCTCGAACAGCGTCCCGTCGCCGATGGGCTGCGACGGCAGCTTCACGACCGAGCCGACGCAGATGAGCACCAGCGGGAGCAGGATCGGGAAGAAGGCCAGGAAGCCGTTGGGCAGGCGGCCGTAGCTCGCGCGCAGCTCCTCGTAGGACTGCCCGGAGATGTCGGTCTCGGTCTCGGCGGGCAGCGGCGTGAACTCCTTGCGGGAGTGCAGGCTCGCGAAGATCAGACCGGCGATGGCGGCCACAGCGGCGACCGGCAGACCGATGGCGATGATCATGCCGAGGTTGTTGGTGACACCGAGGTTCTCGGCGGCGGCCAGCGGGCCCGGGGTCGGCGGGACCAGGGTGTGCGTGGCGTACAGACCGGTCATCAGCGCGATCGAGGTGGCCAGGGCGGAAACCCCGGTACGCACGGTGATGGCCTTGCGCAGCGAGTTCAGGATGACGTACCCGGAGTCACAGAACACCGGGATGGAGACGATGTAGCCGATGAGGGACATCGTCAGGTTCGGGAACCGGGTGCCGAGGATCCTGATCAGGCCCTCGGCCATCGCGATCGCGGCGCCGGAGCGCTCCAGGATCACGCCGATCATCGTGCCGAAGAGGATGACCAGACCGATGTTGCCGAGGGTGCCACCGAACGACTCGGTGATGGTCGGAACGATCTCGGCCAGCGGCAGCTGGTACATGAAGGCACCCAGGACGGCGGCGCCCATGAGTGCGAGGAAGGGGCTGATCTTCCACCGGGCGGTGGCGAGCACGATGCCCACCACGAGCACGATGAGGATGGCGAGGTTGATCACGGAAGTCGTTCCTTAGGGCTGGCCGGCACCGGGTCAGTCCGGCCTGGATGGTGAGGGAGGATCCGACAGCAGTTGAACGCTGTCCAGGTGATGGCGGAGACGGCCTCGTCCCGCAACTCGTCCAGGGTCCGGGGGCCCTGGGCGATGGAGAACGCCGCCGTGATCCCGGAGCGGCGGAGCTCGTCGGGGCCGACGGACACACTTCCGGCGATCACCACGACGGGCACGTTTTCGGGGGTGAGGCGGCGGACCGCGTCGACGACCTTCCCACCCAGGGACTGGCTGTCGAAGCGGCCCTCGCCGGTGAGCACGAGGTCGGCGCGGGAGAGCAGCTCCTCGGCGCCCAGGACCTCGGCGACCATCCGTGAACCTGGCAGGACCTCGGCCCCGAGCAGGGCCGTGAGCGTGACGGGCATGCCGCCCGCCGCGCCCATACCGGGTACGTCGCGCAGGTCGGCGCCGGTGCTCTTGTCGAGGACGTCGGCCAGCCGGTCCAGGCCCGCGTCGAGGACGCGCACGTCCTCGGGGTCGGCGCCCTTCTGCGGGCCGAAGACGGCGGCGGCGCCCCGAGGGCCGACCAGCGGGTTGGTGACGTCGCACGCCACCCGCCAGCGGACGGAACGGGCGCGCGGGTCCAGGTGGTCCAGGTCGAGGGAGGCGAGGTCACCGAGGCGGCCGCCCCCGTCGGGGAGTTCTGAGCCGTCCTCGGCGAGGAAGCGCACTCCGAGCGCGCTGAGCATGCCGGTGCCGCCGTCAGTGGAGGCCGAACCGCCGATGCACAGCAGGATCTCCACCACGCCCCGGTCCAGGAGCTCGGTCACCAGGCGTCCGACCCCGCGGCTGCTGGCGGTCCGCGCCTGGAGGGGGAGGTCGGCGACGCCGGGCAGACCGTTGGCCTCGGCGGCCTCGATGACGCCCGTGGCGCCGTCCGGCGAGATACCGAAGCGGGCCCGGGTGGGGCGGGCGAGGGCGTCGGTGGTGTCCACCGTGAGGGGTTCCGTGCCCCAGGCGCCGAGCAGGGCGTCGAGGGTTCCCTCGCCGCCGTCGGCGAAGGGCAGGGTGTCGACGGACACGGGCAGGCCGCGGTCGGCGTAGGCGTCGCGGGCCCCGTGGGCCATGGCCTCGGCGACCTCGACGGCGGAGGCGCTCCCCTTGAAGGAATCGGGGATCACCACGACCCGGACGGTGGGGGGCGCGTCAACGCTCTCGTCATGCGCATGCAACTCGGTGGACATGAGCGAGATCATAGAATTCGGTTCGGTGCATTACGACGGTGTAGCGCCCAGTCTTCCTGCGGCTTTATCCCGGAACTATGGGCGAAACGCCCAGTGCCGCCTCCGCGTACAGGCACATGTGCACTGTGGTGAGGTCCTCCGGCCGCCGGACGTCGAGGCCGGTCTCCTCCCGGATGCGGTCCACGCGCTGGAGCAGTGTGTTCCGGTGCACGAAGACGGAGTCGGCGGCCTCGCGCATGGACACGGACGAGGCCATCGCGGCGACGGTCCGGCGCTGCGCCGCGCTGAGGGGCGCGGTCCGGGCGGTCATGCGGGTGAGGGTCCGCCGGGACAGGTGGGCCACGGACACGGCGATCTCCCGCGACCACGGGCCGGGGCGTTCGATGCTGGGGATCAGTCCCGCGTACCGGCACAGCGCGCGCGACTCCTCGGCGTGGGCCATCAGCGCGTCCACGTCGTCGGTGGGCGGTGTGCGCGTGTGGCGGCTGTCCCTGGGCAGCTCCAGGGAGTCGGCGGCCGGGAGGCGGCCGGTGCCGATGATCCAGAGCGCCCCGTGCAGGACGGCGGCCCGGCGTCCGCTGTTGGCGTTCACCTTGGCGGCGGCGGCCTCCGCCAGCTGCGGGGGAGCGACCCCGCCACCCGGCCTCGGCGTGGCGGACGCCCACAGGGCCAGCGACCACGGCGCCGGGAGCCCGGAGGCGGTCAGCCGCGCCCGGGCGTCGTCCGAGCGGGTCGTGCCCGAGCTCAGCGCCGCCACGAGGTCGCGGCCCTCGGTGTGCCGCCTGCTCACCGCGTCCTGCTCGTACTCCTGGGCGATGAGCAGCTGGACGGTGAGCGCGACCACCCGGGCCAGGTCCTCGACCTCCCGGGGGTTGCCGGTGACCCCGACGACCCCCCGCAGCTCACCGTCGATCACCAGCGGTTCGTTGGCCCCGGGACGGTCGGAGGTCCCCGGCTCGGGGACCGTCACCAGCACGCTGCGCCGCTCGGCTATGACCCGCTGGGCCCCGTGGTGGAGGCTGCCGACCCGTGAGGGGTCCATGCACGCGATGATCGTGCCGTGCTCGTCCATCACGTTGATGTTGTGGCTGATGGTCGGTGCGATGAGGTCGACCACCCGTTGCGCGAGTTCGCTGCTCAGCGGCGCCCGCCGACGGTCTTCGGTCATGCCTGCCACCCTAACGGCGCGGGTCCCGAACACCCCGTACGCGACCCCTTCCACCGGTAGGTCCGCTCTCGCTACGATGGCGCGCGAAGCCCTGCCCTCAGGGGGTTTCCGACGACATGCGGGGAACCGGACCGGCCCCACCGCGTGCGGGACGTTCCCCCGGCCGGGAGAGAGCAGGTTGTCCCATGCCCGCAGAACCCCTGTCCCCGCGCCTGTCCCGCTGGGTGCGCTGGGGCGCGTCCGCCCTGGGGATCGTCGGGTTCGTGGCGGGCGCCGTCGCGGTGTTCGTCAGCGACAACGGTCTGGGGACGGTGGCCCTGCTGGTCGTCGGCGCGGTGCTCATGCTCTTCCCCTTCTTCGAACACCGGATCCAGGGGGTGGAGGTGGGCGGGACGAAGCTGTTGCTCCGGGCCGAGGAGCACCAGCGCAGGGCCGACGCCGCCGAACGCCGTGGGGACATGGCGACGGCCTCCCAGGAGCGCGCGCGGTCCCGGGAACTGCTGGCGCCGCTGGCGGAGGAGTACCGGTGGACGCGCAGGCTGATGGAGCCGGGTGCGGAGCGTGCACGCCACCTGGAGGACTTCATGCGGCGCGCGCGGCGGGCGACGTCGGAGCGCCCCCTCACGATGGAGGAGGTGCGCGAGTGGCTGCGGTCGGGCGACGCCGAGACCCGGGTGGTCGGTCTGGCCGCCATGCGGGAGCGCCCCGATATCCGTGACCTCCCCGCCCTGAGGGAGGCCTTCGACGGCGCGACGAGCGCGTTCGAGCAGAACCACAGCATGGGTGTCATGACCGAGATGGCTCCCGGCCTCACCCCGGAGGAGCGCGAGGAGGTCAGGCGGCTCGTGCTGCGGCACCGGGCCGAGACCTTCGGCCCCTCGTCCCAGCGGTGGGCGGTGTCCGAGCGGCTCCTCGCCGCCCTCACAGACTCCGCCGACTCCGCCGACACCGCCGTCGTCAGGGGGAGCTGACCGGTCGAGCAGGGGCCTCCTCGGACCTGATTCGCGAAGTCGTGCGGGGTTCCCGGTGAGAGTGGGCATGATGCGGACATGGATCGAGTCCTGCCCCCGACATGGCGTCCCTCCAGCGAAGCCGAACTCGAGGCGGCCCTGAACGAGGGCGCGTTCACCGAGACCCCCAAACGCGAGGCCAAACAGCAGCTGCGCGGTTCCAAGGACCAGGCCAAGGACATGGCGTCCTTCGCGATCGACGGCGGGCTGATCGTGGTCGGCGTGCGGGAGGTCAAGGCCGAGGGACGGTTCGAGCTGGCCCCGGTCGAGTGGATCGACCAGATCCTGGAGACCCCGGCCCGGATCGCCGCCTCCTCCTGCGACCCGCCGCTCCAGGTGTCGGTGGAGTGGCTGGAGAGCGAGCTGCCCGGCCACGGGTACCTGCTCATCGAGGTACCCGCCTCCCCGCTCGCCCCGCACATGGCGGGCGGCGCGTACTACGGGCGCGGCGACAGGGAGAAGCGGCGCCTGCCCGACACCGAGGTCGAACGGCTCATCCGGGCCAGGGACACCTCGCTGGACGTGGTGCGCACCGCGCTGCGCGAACAGGTGGAGAAGGACCCGTTCCCGGAGGGCGCGTTGGCGCACCTGCACGTGGTCGCGCTGCCCTCACGGCGCATCCCCGGGATGTTCAAGGCCTGGACCGCCGCCGAGGACGCCCGGCCGCTGCTGTTCGACCTGGTCCGCGACGGGGTCTCGCGGCGGACCAGGGAGCGGGCCGGTGCGGCCGCGCGGGTGTCACCGGTCTTCGGGGAGCTCGTCTCGGGCTTTCGCACCGCGGGCGGCGTGGGGATCGCGAGCCAGCTGTCCACGTCGTCGGTGGTGGTGCTGGAGGAGCGGGACCTGCGCTTCGTCGTCCGTGAACGCGGCGAGGTGTCCCTGTACTGCGGGCGGGCGGCGGACCGGCTCGAGGGCCGGTACCTGTTCTTCGACGGCACCCTGGCCTTCCGGGTCCGGGCCTTCCTGGACCTGGTCGCCAGCCTGTCCGAGGACGCCGGATACGGCGGCAGCTGGGACGTGGGAGTGGCGGTCACCAACACCCACGGGATGTCCTCGTGGAACGGGGAGCGCGGCTCCTCACCGGGCTCGGAGTACGACGCCGAGCGCTACGAGCAGGTCACCCGGGTGCCGAAGCTGGAACTGGAGAAGCCCGGCAGCGCCACCGACCGACTGGTCGGGGAGCTGCTCCGCTCCCTGGGCAACGCCTCGGCCCACACGGACCTCCTCACCGACCCGGAGTGAGCCCGGGGTCGGCGGGTGGCCGCGCCGTGTCACCACCCACCCATGACATTCGTGGCGCCAACTCATGACACTCCGTCACTGTTGGCCGTCCGGAAAACGGTGAATCCTGAGTGTGGACGAGCTGGTCGGCACCGAACCCCCGGGGCCCACGCCCCCCGGTACCGGCCTTCCGGACACCAACGAGAGGAACCACATGGCACCGCTCGCCACCGACAGCACCGTCGAGACCACCTCCGGCACCGCCGGGGCGAATACCCCCACCGAACCGCCCGTCGACATCAAGCAGGAGATGCTGAAGGGGATCGGCGGCCCGATCGGGATGCTGTACTCCGTCCTGCCGGTCGTGGTCTTCGCGCTGACCGTCCCCTTCCTCTCCCTGACGGCCGCGATCGGCGGCGCGGTCGCCGTCGCCGTGGCGCTGGCCGTGTTCCGCATGTGGCGCGGCGAGAAGCTGATGTCCGCGCTGGGCGGGGTCTTCGGCGTCGCCGCGGCCGGGGGCGTGGCCGCCGCGACCGGATCGGCCAACGACTTCTTCCTGATCGGCATCTGGGCGTCCCTGGCCGGGGCGGTCGTCCTGTTCGTCTCGCTGGTCCTTCGCCGACCGCTGACCGGGGTCATCTGGAACGCCGTCCACGGGGGCGCCAACGCCTGGCGCGAGGACCGGCCCACGCTGCTCGTGCACGACCTCGCCACCCTCGGGCTGACGCTCATGTTCGCCGGCCGGTTCGCCGTGCGGCAGTGGCTCTACGTCGCCGACTCCACGACCGGGCTCGCGATCGCCGACACGGTGACGGGTTTCCCGCTGACGGCGCTGGCCGCCGTCGCGGTCGTGTGGGCGTTCCGCCGCTCCACCCGGCGGATGCGCCCCGCCACCGACGACGCCGGGGCGCGGGCCTGAGCGGACACGCCGCGGTTCAGAGTTCCGAGAGGGGCAGGGCGCGGGTGGCGGTGATGGTGGGCAGTGCTCCCGGCGCGGCCCGCCGGACCTGTCCGTGTACGGCGAGCAGCTCCGACCCGAACACCGCGCTGGCGGAGCGCCGCTGGGCCTCGGAGAACAGGACCACCTCGATGACCCCGCTGCGGTCCTCGATGCTGGTGAAGACCACGCGCCTGCCCGAGCGGGTGGGCGGGGTCTGGGTGCAGACCCGCACCCCCGCCACCAGGACCCGCGCGCCGTCCGGGAAGCGATGCAGGTCCCGGGCCAGGACCAGGTTCCTGGTGGAGGCCAGCCTGGCGAAGTGCTCCGCGTACTCGTCCAGCCGGTGCCCGGAGAGCTCGTAGCCGAGGGACCGTACCTCCTCGGCGACGCGTTCGGGGTGGGACATCGGGGCGGCCACCCCTGCGGGCACCGTCTCGGGCGTCTCGTCCAGGGAGAGCTGCCCGGGGGAGTCCGCGCTCCGGTGGTGCGCCTGGGTCAGGGAGTGCGCGTGCACGAGGACGTCGCGCCGGTCCGGGGCCCCGGGGGCGCCGGTGACACCGGTGAGGGTGTCCAGACCCCCGGCCAGGACGAGGTTGTCCAACGCCTCGCGGGACAGCGGCCCCCGCGCGAGCAGGTCCCGCAGCCCGGTGAAGGGACGCTGGGCCAGCAGGCGGTCGAGTTCGGCCTCGGTGAGGGCCCCCAGGTCGGCCAGGGCCGGGCGCAGACCCCAGCGCCCCTCCCCGTCCCGTTCCACGCCCCAGTGCCGCTGGGAGGCGTTCAGGTCCAGGCCGAGCACCCGAACGCCCATGCGGCGGGCGTCGTTGAGGAGCACCCGGCGCGGGTACATGCCGGGGTCGTGGGTCATCACCCCGGCGAAGAACGCGGCCGGGAAGTGCCGTTTGAGCCACGCGCTCTGGTACGTGGGCAGGGCGAACGCGGCCGCGTGGGCCTTGCAGAAGCCGAAGTTGCCGAACGCCGCCACCAGCCGCCAGGTCTCCTCGACGGTCCGGGAGTCGTGCCCGCGCTCGGACATCAGGGAACGCACCTGGGTCTCCACCTCACGGCGCCCCTGCTCGGTGCCCAGGGCGCGCCGCATGGCCTCGGCGCGGTCCAGCCCGCACCCGGTCATGGTGTCGATGGCGTGCAGGAGCTGTTCGTGGAAGAGCAGGGCCCCGCCGGTCTCGGCCAGCACCGGTGCGAGGTCGGGGTGGGGCAGGCGGGGCGTCTCGGCGCCCTCCCTGGCCCCGAGGTAGGCCGAGACCATGTCGGTGCCCATGGGTCCGGGCCGGAACAGGGAGATGTCGGCGATCAGGTCGGGGACCCCGTCCGGGCGCAGCCGCGACACCAGCTCCCTCTGCCCCGGGGACTCGATCTGGAAGCAGCCCAGGGTGTTCGAGGCCGCGACCATGTGCGCGGTGGCGGGGTCCCCGTCCGGCAGGGCCTCCAGGACCGGCGGCCGCCCCGAGGTGCGGTCGATCTCGTCCAGGGTGTGCGCCAGGGCCGACTGCATCCGCACCCCGAGGACGTCGAGTTTGAGCAGCCCGAGGTGCTCCACGTCCTCCTTGTCCGCCTGGACCATCGGGTAACCCGCGCCGGAGGGCTGAGTGGGGACCCGGTCACCCATGGCGTGGTCCGAGAGCACCAGCCCGCACGGGTGCATCGCCACGTGCCGGGGCAGGCCCGACAGCCGCTCCGCGAGCGAGAAGAGCCTGCGCACGTGTTCGCTGTCCAGGCCGTCCAGGTTCCGCAGCTCCGGGAGTTCGCGCGCGGTCTCGCTGATGCGGGAGGCCCGTACCCGGGGGAAGACCGAGGCGATGCGGTCCACCTCCACCGAGGGCAGCGACAGCGCCGCACCGGCGTCCCGCAGGGCGCTGCGGGCACGGTAGGTCTCCATCATGGCCACCGTCGCGCTGGCCCCGGGGTGGGAGGCGATGACCGCGTCGTAGGCCTCCAGCCGCCGGTCGGACTCCACGTCCAGGTCGATGTCGGGCAGGCCGGGGCGGCTCGGGGTGCAGAACCGTTCGAACAGCAGGCCGTGCTCCAGGGGGTTGATCGCGGAGATGCCCAGCAGGTGCACGACGAGGCTGCCCACGGCCGAACCCCGGGCTGAGCAGCGGATCCGCTTGTCCCGGATGGCCTGGGCGGCGTCGGCCACGGTCAGGAAGTAGCTCTCCAGCCCCATGCGGGCGATGACCTCCAGTTCGTACCGGACCCGTTCGTCCGCGCGGCGGTCCCCCTCCAACCCCAGCAGGGCGGCGCCCCCGGTGACACGGCCGCGCAGGTCGGCGGTGGCCTCGGGGCGGTCGGGCAGGTGCAGGCGGCCCCAGCCCAGGTCGGCGACGGGGTCCAGCGCGCAGGAACTGCCCAGGGCGAGGGTGTGCGAGATCAGCCGCCGGGCGCGCGTGCGGTCACCGCCGCACACACCCACGGCGATCCGGAACATCTCCTCACCGGTGGCCAGGTGGGCGCGTTCGGTGCGCGGCGCGGGGCGGTAGCCACCGGGGGCGTGCTGGCGGATGCGGTCCAGGGCGAGGGCCACCCCCGCGGCGTCGGGGGAGGGGTAGCGCACGGCGTTGGTCAGCACCGCCAGGAGGTGTTCCTCGTCCGCCAGGCGCACCATGTCCCGTGCGGTGCGGCGCTGCCCGGAAGCGCCGTGGTCGTGCGGTGCCAGGGCGATCTCCACACCCACCCTCCGCCAGGCGGTCAGCAGGGCACGGGCGTGCAGGGGCCGCTCCTGGGCCACGGCGCGGCCCACATCGGAGTCGGGTCCCAACAGGAGCACCAGGCCCTCGTGGTGGGCGGTCAGCTGCTCGGGGAGTACCGCCACGGGCGCGGGGGCGCGGTGGACGGCGGTGACCAGACGGCACAGGCTCGCCCAGCCCCGCGCTCCCCGGGCCAGCAGCACGACCCGGCCGCCCTCGGGGGAGGCGAGGGCGAGGTCGACACCCAGGGCGGGGCGCACCCCGGCCTGTTCGCAGGTCCTGATGTGCTCGGCGACACCGAAGAGCCCGTCCCGGTCGGTGAGGGCCACCACCGGTTGGCCGTCGAGCGCGGCGCGTTCGACCAGCGCGGCGGGAGGAGCGGTGCCGTGCCGGAAGGAGAACGACGAGGTGGCGCGCAGGTGCGTGAACACCGGTCCTCCCCTCTCTGCGTGTGCTCACAGTCGGAGGGGAAGGCACTGCGATCGAATGCGTGTTCGATAACTGTAGCCTGAACTGGGCCAACGACAAGTCAAGAGACTCATGGGGCGGGGGGTGGCAGGATGTCCGCGAGGGCGGAACCGCCCCGCACCACGCGACTGGGAGGTCCTGACATGGCCAGCAAGTTCACCGAGCTCGCGTTCGACTGCGCCGATCCGCACGCGCTCGCCCGGTTCTGGTGCGCGGTCCTCGACTACGAGGTGAAGGCCGAGGAGCAGGAGGAGGGGTTCGTCGCGATCGGTCCCCCCGGTGACGCGGGGGCGGGTCCGGTGCCCCCGATGCTGACGTTCGCGCTCGTACCCGAGGGCAAGACCGTCAAGAACAGGGTGCACGTCGACGTCAACCCCACCGACAGGGAACAGGGCGAGGAGGTCCGGCGGCTGCTCGACCTGGGTGCCCGGCACATCGACGCGGGTCAGGGCGACCAGAGCTGGGTCGTACTCGCCGACCCGGAGGGGAACGAGTTCTGCGTCCTCTCGACCCGCCGCCCCTGAGACACGCGTCGGCCCTTCCCTCGCGGGAAGGGCCGGACGAATACGTGAGGAGTCTTCTGCCGTTTCAGGCGGTCGGGTCCTCAGTGCCCTTTGGAGCGCAGACTCCTGAGGGTGCCGCGGACGGAGTCCTTCCACCCCTCGGTGCGAGTGAGGGCGCGTCCCTTGAACATTTCGAAGCGTCCCCGGTTGCGCAGCCGGTTGTTACCGGTCGCCCTTCCGGCCAACTCCTTGACCTTGCCCGTCGCGTGGGTCGCCCTGCCCCTGAGTTTCTCTGACTGGCCCATGAAGCCCTCCTCCTTGTGGGGATCGGTGGCGTCGCTGCCGGTCTCTCACTTGATTACTGCCACTTTTCGCCGCCCTTATTCATGATTGGCGAAAACAATCTCGGGTGGCATGGCACACATCCAACTCCGGGACGCCGGATGATTGCGCCCGATCTGTGTGGGCAGGGCTCAGAAAACAGACGGCAAAGACCCCGAGCGAGCGGAGGAAACAGTATGGACCTGACCTTTCTACAGCCCCTCTACGACCGCCCCTCGCCCATGGCGTCGTTGTTCATCAACACGTCCCGGGACACGGAGGACGCCGACCACGCGATCCGGGTGCGCTGGGGACAGGCGCGCACCGCGTTGCTGGAGAAGGGCGCTCCCGAGGAGACCGTCGCCGCGATGGACAGCGTGGTCGGACACACGAGGGGGGTCCCCGGCGCCCACGGCCAGGTGGTGTACGCGGCCGGTGACCAGGTCGTCTTCGACTCCACGGTGGCCCGACCGCCACAGGACTTCCAGACGAGCGTCGGGGACCTGCCCGACCCGCTCCCGTACATGGTGGCCGAGCCCCGCCGGGTGCCCCACGTGCTGGTCGTCGCCGACAGCGTCGGCGCCGACCTGACCGTCGAGTACGCGGACGGAAGGACCGAGGTCACGCGGGTGGACGGTGACGACAAGCCCGTGCACAAGGTCCGTGAGGGCGGCTACCACCACAACCAGATGCAGCGCGCGGTGGACGAGCAGGTGGGGCAGAACGCCAACCTGGTGGCGGACACGGTCGCGGAGAGAGCGGCGGCCAGTGGTGCCGAGGTGATCGCGCTCGCCGGTGAGGTCCAGGTGCGCGGCGCCATCGCCGAGCGCTTCCCGGGGAAGCTGAGGGAACGGGTGGAGTACCTGGAGTCCGGCGCGCGTTCCGCCGGCGCGGAGAACTCGCCCCTTGAGGAGGAGCTGGACGAGAGGCTGGACGCCAGGGCCGCCGAGCACGTGCGTGAGGCGGTGGGCGCCTTCGGGCGCGGACGAGCGGACGGCACCGCCGTGGAGGGCATGGAAGCGGTCGTGCACGCGCTCCAGCGCGGACAGGTGGAGACGCTGCTGTGGAACGACGAACTCCCCGGAGCCGACCGTGAGCTCCACATCGGCGACTCGGGTGAGCAGGTCGCCCTCACCGAGCGGGAGCTGCGAGACATGGGCGTGAGCGGGTCGCGCACCGAACCCGCCAGGTCGGCCGTCCTCCGGGCCGTGGTCACCACGGGTGCCGGGCTGGAGCTGGTTCCGACGGACGCCGCGGAGCTGGACGAGGGCATCGGCGCCGTCCTGCGCTTCGCCACCCAGAGCTGACCCCGCGGCACACGAAATCCCCAGGTCCGAGCGGGAGGAACCCGCCTCGACCTGGGGTTTCGTCTGAAGGACGCCGTGGAGCCTCGAACATCCACACGCGACGGTGAGACATTCCCCGTCTCATCGGAGCGTGATGGGGTGAGGGCATGACCACACCTCAGACCATCACGGTGCTCGGCGCGACCGGCAAGACGGGGCGGCGAGTGAGCGCACGGCTGAAGGAGCGGGGGCACCGTGTGCGTGCCGCCTCACGTCGCGGCTCCAGCCGGTTCGACTGGGAGGACGAGAGCACCTGGAGTGACGTCATCGACGGAGCCTCCGCGATCTACCTGGTCCCGCACGAAGCGTCGACCGTTCAGGATCCGACGGAGGCCTTCGTCGATCGCGCGGTGAAGGCCGGGGTGAGACGCCTGGTCCTCCTCTCGGCGCGCGAATGGGTCGATACGCACCTGGTCGAGGGCCTGGAACGAGAGGAGATCGTACGCGGCTCGGGCACCGGATGGACCATCCTCAGGCCCGTGTGGTTCGCGCAGAACTTCAGTGAGGAGCCGTTCTTCGCCCGCGGCGTCATCGACGGCGACCTGGTCCACGGGACCGGGGAGGGCGCGCACCCTTTCGTGGACGTCGAGGACATCGCGTCGGTCGCCGCGGTCGCACTGACCGACGATCGCCATCACGCGCGGCACTACTCACTCTCGGGTCCTCGTGCCCTGACCGTGCCCGACGCCGCCGCGATCATCGCCAAGGCGACAGGAAGGCCGATCAGCACGCGTTTCCTCACCGAGGACGCCTATCGGGCCCACCTCGTGGAGAACTACTACTCGCCCGGCACGGCGGACGGGGTACTGGCGTTGAGCGCGCTCGTCCGTCGAGGTGAGGACGCCTGTCTCTCGGATGGCGTCCAACGCGCACTGGGACGGGAACCCCGCGACTTCGCCGACTACGTCGAGGACACCGTCCGGAACCAGGGATGGGGCTCGTACCCCTCCGGTCCGGGGTGAGAGCCGGAGCGCCGCGCGTTCCGAGACACGCGAGAGCCCGGGTCCGGAGGGGGCGAACGCGCTCCGGCCCGGGCTCTCCCCGCGTGGCCGTCGTCTAGGACCGTCCGCCCAGGTGACGGGCCAGGAAGCGCTCGAGCGTGCTGTACAGCTCGACGTTGCTGTCCGTGTTGACGAACCAGTGGCCCTCGGTCTCGTTCAGCAGGTACTCGACCTCGGCGCCCCGGGCGCGGAGCGCGTCGACGATGCGGTCGGAGTGGCGGCGGTCGACACGCACGTCGTTGGCGCCGTGGACCAACAGCACGGGTGCCGTGATGTCGTCGACCCGGCTGATGGGCGAGCGGGCGAGCATGTCGGCCTCCTGACGGGGGTCGTCCGGATCGCCGATGTAGCGCAGGTAGCTGTTCTCGACGCCACGGCGGGCGAACGGGACGACCGACCGGACCAGGTCGACCAGATCCGACATCCCCGTGTAGCTGACCGCGGCGGCGAACCGGTCGGGGGTGAACGCGGCTCCGACGAGCGCCGCGTAGCCCCCATAGGAGCAGCCGTAGACGGCGACCCGGTCCGGATCGGTGTACCCCCGGCCGACCGCCCAGTCGACCGCGTCGATCAGGTCGTCGTGCATGCGCCCGGCGAACTGCCCGATCGCGGCCTGGGTGTGGGCCTTGCCGTAACCGGTGGAGCCGCGGAAGTCGACCTGTAGCACCGCGTAGCCGCGGTTGGCCAGGAACTGGACCTCGGGGTCGTAGCCCCAGCTGTCCCGGTACCACGGTCCGCCGTGCACCAACAGCACGGTGGGCAGACCGCGCGGCTCGACCCCGGTCGGCAGGGTGAGGTGGCAGGGCAGCGACAGGCCGTCGCGGGCCGTCAGCGTGATCGGGGTGACCGGTGCGAGCTGGTCCGGGTCCAGGTGCGGGAACGGTCGGAACAGGCGCCGTGCCCGCCCCGTCCCGTGGTCGTAGAACCAGGTGACGCCGGGGTCGCGGTCGTGGGTGAAGTCCACCACCCAGCGCTGGGCCGTGGTGTCGCAGGACACGTGGGCGAGGTCGCCGTCGGACAGCTCCTCAAGTCGGGGCAGTACCGCGGCGAAGTGCGGGTCGAGCGCGTGGACCTCCTGACGCGCGCCGAGGTAGCGGGCGCCGAGGAGGTCCCCGGTCCCCGGGTGCAGGATGAGCGAGGACGGGAAGCGCGGGTCGGCCTCGGGACGCGGGGTGTCCAGGTCGAACACGGGGTGGCTGTCCACCCCGGTCTCCTCACCGGTGTCCAGGTCGACCCGGACCAGGCGGGTGCGGTCCGATCCGCGCGCGGAACCGGTCCACAGTC
Organism: Nocardiopsis sp. SBT366; assembly: GCF_001083815.1. Taxonomy (NCBI): domain Bacteria; kingdom Bacillati; phylum Actinomycetota; class Actinomycetes; order Streptosporangiales; family Nocardiopsidaceae; genus Nocardiopsis; species Nocardiopsis sp. SBT366. Next base: position 50,831 of record NZ_LAVM01000041.1, read on the forward strand.
CTTCTCCGTCGGGGGTGAGCGCGGCGGGCAGGAGCCCGAAGGGGGCGTCGGTGCCGGAGAACCGCGCGATCGGGCGCCGGTCGTCCCCGTCCCACTCCGAGAGCACGTGGTCGCCCCCCTCCTCCATGGTGAAGGCGAGCAACCGGTTCGGGGCGCGCAGCCAGGACACGACGTCGCCGGGGTTCTCCGCGACGCTTGTGAGCCCGCCGGTCGTCAGGTCGAGTTCGAAGAGGTCGACCAGGTCGGGACGGCGCATGTTGAGCTGGACGTGGGCCGTCCCGGGCCGATCCGGCGGGAGCTGCGCGCCGATCAGCCGTACGCCCTCATAGGGAGTCAGGTCGACCGGGGCCTCCTCGGGCCGGGTCATGTCGGCACGGTGCAGGTGCCAGTTCTCGTCGCCGTCGTTGTCCTGCTGGAACAACAGGTATCGGCCGTCGGCGCTCCAGAAGAAGCTCTCGACGTTGCGCCGGGTGTCCGAGGTGACGCGCCGGATCCCCGGGGCGTCGGGGTCGGCCCAGTCCGAGTCCAGGTCACGGACGAACACGTTGAGCCGCTCCCGCCACGGCGCGAGGTAGGCCACCTTCGTGCCCTCCGGCGACAGTAGGGCGCGACTCCGGGTCGGGGGGCCGAAGAACTCCTCGACGGCCAGCGTTCTCGACGATGCGGTCATGGCGAATCCCTAGGGTCGGTGGGTGCGGGCAGCACCCAGTCCAGACCCCGACGTCGCGTCCGACTCAAGACCGAACCAAGTGACGTGGGACACATTCAGGAGTCGTCCTGCTCCAACCGATGCTGGAGCTGGCGCAGCACGCGTTGCTGTACGGGATGGAGGTTCTGCGCGTTCAGCTGGTCCAACAGTGCCGAGCCCCGCGCGTCGAGCGGGGGCAGTTCGGTCAGACCGGCCACGACCGGTCTGACGTGCGCGAGGAGTTCGTTGACCAGGGACGAGACCTCGTCGTCCGGGGCGTCGGCGTCGAGGGAGTAGAAGCGCGCCGTGACGTTCGCGGGCACGGACGGGCCGCCGAACAGGGCGCCGAACGCCGCCGGGCCGAGCAGGTGTGCGGCCAGGACCAGCTGTTCGTGTTCGTGCCGGGCCATGTTCGTCGGCGTCCCCGCTTCGGGTGCGGGGCGCCAGACCGAGAGCTCCGGGGGCAGATCCGGCGGGGTGCCGCTGCGTCGCAGCGCCGCGATGTCGGCCCGGCGCCGGGTGAGCCGTTCGATCTCCTCCGCGGCCTGGTCGTCGAGCTCGTCCAGGAGCTCCTCCGCGGCCTCCGGATCGTCCAGCACCGAGGGCAGTACGGACAGCTGGACACCCAGCGAGGTCATCCTGGTGATGCGCAGGAGTCGGACGAGGTGGCCCACGTCGTAGCGCCGGTAGCCCCCGCTCGACCGCGGGGGCTCGGGCAGCAGCCCGATCTGGTGGTAGTGGCGCAAGGTGCGGACGGTGACGCCGGCCAGCGCGGCGAGCTCGCTACTCAGCAACGGGCGGCTCCTTCACTGCGAGAACTAGTCTTCCCCTCAGGCGGGCGAAAACTTGTATTGGTCAGAGTAGACATGGCTGTCTGGTGGTGCTACGTTTTCTGTCATAGCCACTGAGACACACGGCTGGACCACCGGATACGCCGGTGGAGGGATGGACGGCTCGACGGTGCGCACGTGCGTCAAGGCACCGGGGGCCGGTAGGACCGCAGTAACGCAGTAACGCTGTACCGTTTTTCGGCAGTACCGGGCTCCCGCTCGCACAGGGGAGGCCACAGAAGGACGCGGTAGGGCTTGACCGGCGCACGGTTGTACNTCAAGATCGCCTCCCGCGCTCGCGAACTCGTCGACGAGGGGACACCGATCGAGTCCGCCTGCCGGATCATCATCCTCGAGGACCAGCTGGAGGAGGCCCTGCGCATCAACGAGCAACAGCGCGCCAACGACCGGTGAAGCCGAAGGCGCGCCGTCCTGAGCCCTTCGGGACCGTCGCGGTCAGGCCGGGCCCACTCGGTGTGGGCCCTGGTCAGCACCGGCCGACGCCTCCAGGTGGGGTGTTCCTGTTCCGGAGAGAGGGGGACTCCGGAGCGGAACCTGGGGTCAGCGGCGCGGGCGGCGACGTCCGCGGGGTGCCTGCGTGCGGGCGCACTCCTGTGGCCTGGCGGACCGCACGGTCACCGGCAGTCCCGAAGGTTCGCGGGCCCCGGTCACCTCGGCCAACTCCGGAGTGTCCGCTCCGGCGCCCAGGGTGCGCGGTTCGATCCGGGCCCTGGCCACCAGGCGGGTCATGTCGCGGCGCTGGGCGGGCATCACCAGCGTGACCACGTTCCCGGACTCACCGGCCCGGGCGGTGCGCCCGCCCCGGTGCAGGTAGTCCTTGTGGTCGGTCGGCGGGTCGATGTTGACGACCAGGTCCAACCCGTCCACGTGGATACCGCGCGCCGCGACGTTGGTCGCGATCAGCGCCGTGACGTCGCCCCGCTTGAACTGGTCGAGGGTACGGGTGCGCTGGGGTTGGCTGCGTCCGCCGTGCAGGGGCGCGGCGAGCACCCCGTTGGCCAGCAGGTGTTCGGCCATACGGTCCACCGCGCGCTTGGTGTCGAGGAACATGATCACCCGGCCCTGTCGAGCGGCGATCCTGGTGGCGACGGACCTCTTCTCGCCGGGCGAGACGTGCACGAGGTGGTGCTCCATGGTGGAGACGGCGCCCTCGGACAGGTCGACCGAGTGGACCACCGGGTCGTTGAGGAAACGTCGGACCAGCTGGTCCACGTTCCGGTCCAGGGTGGCTGAGAACAGCATGCGCCGCCCGCCCTTCGGCACCTCCTGGAGGATCGCGGTGACCTGGGGCATGAAGCCCATGTCGGTCATCTGGTCGGCCTCGTCCAGGACGGTGGTCTCCACCCGGTCCAGCACGCAGTCGCCGCGCTCCATCAGGTCGCGCAGCCGTCCCGGTGTGGCCACGACCACGTGCGTTCCCTGCTGTAGGGCGCGTGTCTGCCGACGGATGGGCATGCCGCCCACGACGGTGGTGATGCGCACCCCCACCGAACGAGAGTAGGGCTCCAAGGACTCAGCGACCTGCTGTGCCAGCTCCCGGGTGGGGGCCAGGACCACGGCCAGGGGGCGCTGCGGTTCCGCGGGGCGCCCGTCGAGGCCGGCGAGCAGGGGCAGGCCGAAGGCCAGGGTCTTACCGGATCCCGTCCGGCTGCGGCCCAGCACGTCGCGTCCGGCCAGCGAGTTGGGCAGGGTCGCGGCCTGGATCTCGGACGGGGTCGTCAGTCCCTGGCGGTCCAGGGTCCGCTTCAGGGCCGACGGCATGTCCAACGCCGCGAAGGAGTCCGCAGGCGGGAGCGCCGGGGTCACGGTGACGGGGAGCGCGAACTCCCCGGAGGGGCCCGCGTTACGAGGGCGCGAGGCGCCGCCCGGGCGCTGTCGACCGTAGCTCCGGGCCGGTCGCGCACGGTTGGTGGTGGGGTGGGGATGACTCATGAATGGCCTTTCGCCGTCGGAGTTCGCCGGGCGGGAGGCCTCACGGCCTCACAGGGAAAACCGGGTACACCGGATGAATGAAACCTGCACGCCCGACTGGAGAATTTCCGGGGCGAGTAAAGCAAGCTATTTTGAGAAACCACGCCCAGAAATCAGGCGGAGAAACAAAAAGACGGGGTCCGGCCCCTGGAGGGCGGACCCCGTCGCGGGGGAGAGTGTGCTCTCCCCGGATCAGGCTTAGCGCAGGGTGATGTTCTCAGCCTGGGGGCCCTTGGCCCCGGCGACGGCATCGAACTGCACGGCCTGGCCTTCGGCCAGCTCACGGTAGCCCGTGGCCTGGATGTTCGAGTAGTGGGCGAAGACGTCCGGGCCGCCGCCGTCCTGCTCGATGAAGCCGAAGCCCTTTTCGCCGTTGAACCACTTGACTGTACCGGTGGCCATGGTGGCACCTCTCGCTCGAAAATGAAGAAAACCGCAGGTGACGATTTTCCCGTCACTGCGGTGATCTCCCAGGAACGCGAGGTTCCACGGGGCCACTACTGCAACTTCGTAGACAGTAGCACAGAAGATTCCATTATCCCGATATCCGGTGCAACGCGCGGTGCCAGAAAAATGGGTGCGGAAACAGAAAGTGCCGTGCCGCTCGTGGTGGAGGCCCGCCCGGCCCCGGCCGTCCGCCGCTGGAGGAGCGCCGGAGCGGGCAGTCGGGAACGGAGCGCGTGGACCCGGGCCCGGTGTCCACCCGTATCAAGGGAGGCCGCCCGGCTCCGGACCGGATGAGCCGCGTGTTCCGGAAAGCCCGGAGGGCGGACTGCCGCCGGTACGGCTGCACGATCCGCGGCACGGCGCGGCCACGTTCGCTTCGGAGGCTGGGGAGGACCTGAAGACCACGCGGTCGACGCTGGGGCACGTGGGCATCGTGTTGACCACGGGCACGTGCACGCGTGAGTTGCCCGAGGCCACCCACGAGGCGGCGGAGGCGACGGCGGCGCGGTGCTGAGAGAAGCCCGGTCGGCGCCCGGCCGACACCGCGCGCTCCGCCGTCGAAGGGAAGCGGGAGGGGGCTCGCACGCGTCCCATCCGGGTCCCGACGCGGCAACGCCCGCCGGGGTCCGGCGGGCGTTCTTCCAAGTGAAGGGTGGTAGGGCCCCGGGGGATCGAACCCCGAACCCGCGGATTAAAAGTCCGCTGCTCTGCCAGTTGAGCTAAGGCCCCGTGGCGTGCCCAGCTGACCTGGGGAACGTCACACAAGACGACATCCTACCGGATACCACAGGAGTTGCGGAGCAGTGGATTCGCCTGTCAGCGCGCACATGTGGGGCCTCTCTCGGGGGGTGACGGTCCAGGTTCGAAGGTCGCAGGGGAGTGAGATGATCACCGGGCGCTGGCGGGCCGCGTCCCTGAGGGAACCCGGAGGGGCGACCCTGAAGGTGGCCCGGGAGCGTGCAAAAGTACACATGGAGAAATGTTGCGCGGGCTGTAATAGTTGTTCGTGCAAGGGAGGACCTATGGGGCTGCGAGAACGCAAGAAGCTGGCCACGCGTCGGGCTCTGCGGGAGGCCGCCGTGCGGCTCACCCTGGAGCGCGGTCTGGAGAACGTGACCGTGGAGGCGATCTCGGCCGAGGCCGACGTCTCGCCCCGGACCTTCTTCAACTACTTCGCGACCAAGGAGGACGCGCTCCTCGACGACGTCCCCGTCTCCCTGGACGAGGAGGCGCACGCGGCGTTCGTGGCCGGTGGCCCCACCGGTGTGTTCACCGACGACCTCGGCTCCCTCCTGATGGCCTCCCTCGTCGTCTCGGGTGACCTCGGCAAGCAGCGTGCCGAGATCGCCCTGCGCAGGCAGCTCATCGACCGGGAACCCCACCTCCTGCCCGGTCTGCTGGGGCGCTTCCACGACGTCGAGCGGAGCGTGGCGGCCGCGATCGCCGAGCGCGCGGGGGTCCCCGCCGACGACACCCGATCCCAGGTGGCGGCCGCCGCCGCCATGGCCTCCATGCGCCAGTCCATGAAGATGGTCCCGGAACAGGCGGAGGAGGGGATCGACGAACTGCGCGCCCACCTCGGCGAGGCCTTCCGGACGTTGGGAGAGGTCTTCGCCCCCGAACGTCGGGGCTGATGTGCGCCACGTCTCAGGAACGTCCCGGGGTTCGACGCCGTCGGACCTTCGGGGACGGAGATCAGGGACCGCCCAGGGCTCTCCCCGATGGGAATCGTCGTCGTCAGCGGGCAAGGTGGAGGTATGAACGAGAACTTCGCCAGCAAGAGGCTCCAGCGCAGCGAGACCGACCGCTTCCTGACCGGCGTCTGCGGGGGCATCGCCGCCTACACCGGTGTGGACTCCACGATCATCCGGATCGTCTTCGTGGTCCTGGCCCTGCTGGGCATGGCCGGTATCCCGATCTACATCCTGGCCTGGCTGCTCATGCCGGCCGAGAGCGAGCGGCGTTCGCTGCTGGAGCAGATCATCCGTAACTTCCAGGGAAAGTCGAGTGACAACTGATGTGGACCCTGCGCGCACACCCCGGTTGGCAGCGGCGCGAGCTGTGTGCCCCACGGGAGGAACGAGAGACCGACCAGTCCTGTGACCAGCCCGTGGAGCACCGCGCCGAGCGCTAGGCCGTGCTCGGCGCTCACACGCCCTAGGAGGCCGACTCCGACTCGGTCGCCTCCATCCGCTCGGCCACCTCCCTGGACATCCGTGCCCAGGGGACGGAGAGGGCGATCGCGGAGACCAGGGCGAGCAGTCCGGCACCGACGATCACCGTGCTGGTGCTGGTGAGCTCGACGAAGTAGCTGGACAGCAGGATGCCGATGCCCTGCGCGGCCTGGAGCCCCGAGGCGACCAGGCCGAAGGCCAGCCCGCGGCCCTCCTTTGGCACGCAGAGGACGAAGGCCGCGTTGGCCACGAACTGGTACGAACCGGCCGCCCCGCAGAGCGTCAGGGCGGCGATCATCATCCACAGCGGCATCTGGAGTACCCAGAGCAGCAGCGGCACGCAGGTGAGGATCGCCAGCGGACCGAGCAGGCGGGTTCGGGTCGGCGGGGGGATCAGCCGGGTGAGGACGAAACCGCCCACGAGCGCCCCGATCGACTGGCCCGCCATGATGAACCCGGCCGCGGCGGGTCCTGCGCCCGCTTCTGCGGCCATGGGGTTGGCCAGCCCGTAGGGGATCGAGTACAGGCCCGCGAGCCAGGCGAGCAGGGCCAGCACGCGCAGCTTGGGGTCGCTGAAGACGAGCTTGGCGCCGTCCCGGGTCATCACCAGGAGTCCGGGCCGCTTCTCGCCGTTCTCCTCACGCGCCGGAGCGGGGCGGGCCCTCACGCCGAAGCGCACGATCACCGCCGACAGGACGAAGAGCACGCCCGTGGACATCAGGGTGATGTTGGGGCTGACGAAGGTGACGATCACACCGCCCGCGATCAGCCCGAGGAGCATCCCGACCTGCGCGGTCAGCTGGATGATCGCGGTGCTGGCCACGTAGCGCTCGCCCTGGACGATCTGGCTGAGCAGGGCCGCACGGGCCGCCGAGAACGGGATCGACGGCAGGATCGAGAGGAACAGCAGCGCCCAGACCGCCCAGACCGGCATGCCGGGGATTCCGACGATGACGATGACCACGGCCCGGATCACGTCGCAGGCCACCATCACCTGGCGACGCGGCAGGATGTCCGCGAGCCCGGAGAACAGCGGACCGGCGAGGATCGGCGGCAGGAACATCACGGCCAGCGTGACCCCGGCGGCGAAGGCCGAGTCCGTCAGTTGGTAGACCAGGACGCTGGAAGTGATGTTCAGCAGGTTGGCGCCGATCACCGACAGGGCGTGCGCCAACCACATGGAACGGAACTCGGCTATCGCCATGACGTCGCGGTAACTGCTCCGCCATTTGTCGTCCCGCGCCTTCGGAGATGCGGGATCCCCGCCGTCGGCGGCCTTGTCGAGGCTCGGATTGCCCACCAGGCGCTCCCTTACTGTCACAGAGGTGAATCACACTGTGTCGTGTTCCCATGACCAACGGTTCCGGAAGAGGGTCGGGCTGGCAAGCGGGTTGGGTGAATTCGTGTCTGATTCGTTGCTCCGAGTAATGTCTCCCGGTGTGATTCGGTATCGCCCCCGAAGGTTGCTGTTCGGATTGTTTTCCCAGGTGGGTGCCGTTGAAGGAGGGTCTCGTGCGGCCTCCGGGGGTGTTGGGCGGGGAGGGGGCTCGTTACTCGCCGAAATGGTGTCACGAATGGGAATCATGTCCCCAGATGCCAGAATTTATGGGATCTTCGGACCTCTATTCCCTCGGAATATCGCTCTGGGTGAGCATCTCCGGCCCGATCAGCCCCAACCGAGTTCGGTGAGCCGGGCGTCGTCGATCCCGAAGTGGTGCGCGATCTCGTGGATGACGGTGACGAGCACCTCGTCGACCACCTGGTCCGGGGTCTCGCACATCGCGCAGATGTTGCGTCGGTAGATGAAGATCTGGTCCGGGAGCACCCCGAAGTAGGAGTCGCCGCGCTCGGTCAGCGGAATCCCCTCGTACAGGCCGAGCAGGCCCTCCGGGGACTCCTCCGCGACCGTGATCACCACGTTGTCCATGAGCCGGGCCAACTCCGGGGGGATCTGGTCCAGGGCGTCGGCCACCAGTTCCTCGAAGTCCCTGCGTGTCAGTTCAACCACGCCTGCCATTGTGCTGCCTTCCCGGGGTGGCGAGGAAGAGACATAACACTCTGGACGGGAGGAAACATTGGGAACGGCGCCAGTCAACGGCATGATGGGGGTGTGTTGTCTTGGGGAGAGATCCGCGCTTACGACTACCGGGGGGCCCTCGAACGGTCCCGAATGGCCCTTCGCCGGTGGCGTGCCGGACGTGTGTGGCGGTGGAGCTGCGTCGTCGTCGCGGGACTGGTCGGGGGCTGGCTCGGGCTGGCCCTGGGCGGCCAGGTGGTCACGCCGATCGGACCGGCCGACGTCACCTTCGCCCTGAGCCCCCAGTGGCACGGTGAGACCGTCGTCAACGTCGCCCCTCTGGGTCAGCTGGCCTTCGACACCCACACGGCGCCCCTGAGACTCGAGGCGACCATCACCGACATCCGGCTCTCGGCGGCCGAGGAGATGTTCGCCGACCCCGACGCCATCGACCGTATGGCCGCGGGGATCGGCGCCGACCTCACGAGCGGTGTGACCGCCCTCCTGCTGCGCTCCCTGCTCGTGGCGACCCTCGGCGCGGCCCTGATGGGCCTGCTGCTGTTCCGGAGCGCCTGGCGCGCCCTGGCGAGCGGGGCCACCTCGCTGCTCGTCCTGGTGGGCTTCGGCGGCCTGGCGGGGCTGACCTTCAACCCGAGCGCCATCGCGGAGCCGCGCTACACCGGGCTCATCGCGGGTGCCCCGCAGGTGGTGGGCAGCGCCGACGACGTCGTCAGCAGGTTCAGCGAGTACCAGGAACAGCTCGCGGGGCTGGTCGGCAACGTGTCGATGATCTACGAGGCCACGTCCTCGCTGCCGGTGTACGACGACGACGAGTCCGTCATCCGGGTGCTGCACGTGTCCGACATCCAGCTCAACCCGGCGTCGTGGAGCATCATCAGCACGCTGCGGGAGCAGTACGGGGTCGACGTGATCGTGGACTCCGGCGACCTCACCGATCGCGGCAGCGCGGCGGAGGACGTCTTCGCCGACGAGATCGGGAAGCTGGACGTGCCCTACGTGTGGGTGCGCGGCCAGCACGACTCCATGGGCACCCAGCGGGCGGTGGCGGCCCAGTCCAACGCGGTGGTGCTGGACGGTGACGTCGAGGAGGTCGGCGGCCTCACCTTCTACGGCGCGGGCGATCCCCGGTTCACCCCGGACGCCACCCGGCTCAACCCGGACGCCGCGGGTGTGGCCGCTCTTGGTGAGGAGCAGGCGGCGTCGATCAGGGGCGGCGGGGACGACGTGGACGTCGCGATCCTGCACACGCGCACCCAGGCCCGGCCCTTCGACGGTGTGGTTCCGCTGGTCCTGGCCGGGAACGAGCACCTGCGCTCCACCGAACTCACCGACCTGGGCACCAGGTTCCTCGTGCAGGGTTCCACCGGCGGCGCGGGACTGCGTGGTCTGGATCACGGTTCGGGTCGTCCCACGCCGTACCAGGCGTCGGTCCTGTACTTCGACGCGGAGACCGGCCGCCTCCAGGCCCGCGACGACATCGACCTCGGGGGCATCGGGCTCACGTCGGCGCAGGTCGAGCGGCACATCGAAGCGGACCCCGACCGGCGGATCGGTGAGCCGGAAGAGGAGGAGGACGAGCGTGCGACCCCGAGCGAGGAGTCGTCGTAGGCCCCGCGTCGGCGCGGGCCCCGGAGGGTTTGGGCTGACTCGGGCATTCGCTTTGGCGTTGGTGGGAATCTCCCCTATGCTTGGGCTGTCTACACGGGCCCCCATCGTCTAGCGGCCCAGGACGCCGCCCTTTCAAGGCGGTAGCGCGGGTTCGAATCCCGTTGGGGGTACGAAGCGGTCAGAGCACTGCCGGGTATCTGGCAGAATGAGAACCGCAGCGACACGCAGGGCCGCGAGGCCGGGCGTGACAACTGAACAAGGTCCTGTGGAGCAGTTAGGAGTGCTCGCCACCCTGTCAAGGTGGAGGCCGCGGGTTCAAATCCCGTCAGGACCGCGTGCGTCGCCGAGGGAATCGGCGCCGCGGCTAGGTAGCTCAGTTGGTACGAGCGTCCGCCTGAAAAGCGGAAGGTCGGCGGTTCGACCCCGCCCCTAGCCACATCGAGTTCAGAGAGCCCCCGTCACCTGGGAAACCAGGCGGCGGGGGCTTCTTCGTGCGCGCCGAGGCGGTTCACCAGGTGACGCCGTGCCAGCTCACGTGGTGGTCGGTGTGGTCGGAGTCCTTCGTGCACCAGTAGGTGGTGCCGTCGCGCAGCAGGAAGCGGTCGCAGGCGATCCCGGCGGCGCGGTCCTCGGCCAGCGCGTCAAGCAGGAGTTCCGGGTTCTCTGGGAGGCACCCCGGCGCGCCGAAGCTCTCCAGGCTGTCCAGGAGGCGTTCCTGCCGGGTCCGGTGGGCGACGGGGACCGGGGCCGACCTGATCACCAGGGCGGTGGCGTTGTCGGTGCTCTCCGCCTCACGCGCGGCGTCCACCAGGACGCGGACCAGGGTGTCGGGATCGTGCGCGTGGTCGGCGACCAGCTCGGCCATCAGCCGCTCGTCCACGTAGTCGTGCACACCGTCGCAGGTGAACAGGGTGAGGTCGGCAGCGGGCGCGGTGGTGGTGCCGATGTCGTCGGGGCCCGCGGTGGCGACCGAGGTGGTGACCGTGTGGTCGCAGGTCCGGGCAAGTTCGTCCGAGGCCCACCTGTCGCGCAGCTCCTGCCCGTGCGTGTGGTCCCGGGTGTGCTGGCGCAGACCCTCGCCGGGGCTCCAGGTCCACACCCGGCAATCACCGACCCACGCGATGTCTATGGGGTCGTCGGGGGCGTCCTGGCGGGCGTGGGCCATCACGCAGTCGGTGCCGGGGTGGGCCCGGGTGATCGCCCGAGCGGCGGCCAGGACCGCGTCCAGGGCCTCGCCCGGAGCCGACGTGGCCGTGTCGGCCGCGAGCTGCGCGGCCCGCGCGGTGTCGGGGTGGTCCCCGAACCCGTCGGCCACCGCGGCCCGCCAACCGTCGGAGGCGGACTCGACCTGGTGCGCGCAGGCGTCCTGTTGGCTCGGCCGGGGGCCCTGGTCGGTGTCGGTGGCGATGACGGGAGAACTCATGCGCGCTCCTTCAACCGGTTCGGGTGGACCTCACCCAAGGACGATGGGACCTGGGAAGATGCTCGCAGAAGGGGGTTTGGTTCGCGGACGAAGGTCACGAACCGGTGATCCATCCGGCCACGCCCCGTGGGCGCCGGGATTGTCGGGTAGTGTCCGTTGACGTGAACCACGCGACCGCCGCAGACGGAACCCGAATCTGGTACGACGTCCACGGTGCGGGGGAGGCCCTGGTACTGATCCACGGGCAGTCCCTGGACCACGAGATGTGGGACGGGGTGTACGAGGACCTCGCCGAACGCCACCGGGTGGTGCGCGTGGACCTGCGGGGCACCGGTGGCAGCGACGCCCCGCTGGACCGGGCGTACAGCATGGAACTCCTGGCCAAGGACGTCCTCGCCGTCATGGACGACCTCGGACTCGGGCGCGCGCACGTCTACGGGTTCTCCATGGGCGGGAAGGTCGCCCAGACGCTCGCCGCGATCGCCCCCGAACGGGTCGGCGCCCTGGTGCTCGGCTCCACCGCCCCCGGTGGGGAGCACGAGGTGGAGCGTCCCGAGCACGCGTCCCTGGCGCTGCGCAAGGCCAGCGGTGATGAGGGGCGAGGGCTGATCGGCCCGTTGTTCTACACGCCCGAGTGGGCGTTGGCGCACCCGGAGACGGTCACCCGTGTGCTGCCCCGCAACCCGCTGCGCGCGCAGCGCCGCCACTACGAGGCCAGCCTGAAGCACGACGGCTGGGACCTGCTGCCCCGTGTCCAGTCCCCGACCCTGGTGGTGCACGGCGAGGACGACGAACTCACACCGGTCGGCAACGCGGAACTGCTCGCCGAGCGCGTTCCCGACGCGGAACTGCTGGTCCTGCCCGGTGCCCGTCACGGCTACCTGCACGAGGCGGCGCCCAAGGCGACCGAGGCCGTCCTGGCCTTCCTCGCCGCGAACCCCCTGGCCCCCGCCGACCGGTGACGCCGGGTTCTCAGTGCTCCCGGCGGACGAGGGCGGCCGCTCGGGGGAGCAGGGACACCTCCTCGGGGGTGAGGTTGGGATCCGCCCGGCGCAGGGCGACGGCGTCGTCCACGAGCCGGGCCGGGTCGCCCTCGGCGCTCCTGAGGTAGGGATCGAGGCAGGCCCCGGCCAGGGCCGCCAAGGGGCGGGGACCACACAGGCCGGTGAGCGCCAACAGGAGCGCGGTCACCGCCAGGTCCAGGCCCGGTTCGCCGTCCCGGGCGTTGGTCCAGTCGATGACCACCGGGCCCCTCGGGGTGAGGACGACGTTGCCGGGGTGCAGGTCCAGGTGCAGGAGCCGGCCTTCCGCGGACCTGCGGGGGAGGGCGTGCAGGCGGGTGTGGAGCCCGGCCAGCTCCCGGCCGGTTCCTTCGGGGGTGAGCCGTCCCTCCAGGGCCGCGTCGAGCATCGTGGGACCGTGCAGCCGCTCCATCTCCAGTTCGGCACCCTCGGCCCGGTGCACCTCGGGTGTGGGAAAGCCGTGCTCGGCCGCGTGCGCCATGGCGGCGGCCTCGGGGCCGGTGTCCTGCGCGTCGCGGTACCGGCGCAGCACGCGGTGATCGTCCAGGGCGAACACGTCGGCGTCGCGTCCTGAGGCCAAGGGGATGGTGGAGGGCACTGTGGCTCCTGGTGGGTTCAGGCGGGGGGTGGGAAATCCGTGCGGAGCCGGTCCAACTGGCGCCGGTCCCGCTTGGTGGGGCGGCCCGCGCCTCGGTCGCGGCGGATCACCGGGGTGCTGGCCTGGGACGGCTGCGCGGGGGTGCGGTCCACGTAGCAGCGGGCCGCGACGGGGGCGCCGACCCTCTTCACGATGACGTGGCTCACGTCGACGATGCGCGTGATGCCGTGCAGACGGACCCTGACCTGGTCGCCGACCCTGATCACCATGGCCGGTTTGGCCGGCCGGTCGTTGACCCGCACGTGCCCGCCGCGGCAGGCCTGGGCGGCGTCGGCGCGGGTCTTGGTGAGGCGTACCGCCCACAGCCAACGGTCGACCCGCGTGGAGTCCGGGCCGGAGGGAAGGGGGGCGGACGAGTCGCTCACGCGGGGTCCTCTCACGGGTTCGGGTGCGTTGTGAGCCACTCTAGGTCGACCACGGTACGAAGCGCTCCAAAGTCGCGCTAGAGTTGTTCTTGCAACGAGGTCCTGTGGAGCAGTTAGGAGTGCTCGCCACCCTGTCAAGGTGGAGGCCGCGGGTTCAAATCCCGTCAGGACCGCATCATCGAAGGCCCGGTGTCCCAGACACCGGGCCTTCGGCGTTGTCGCGTGACAGGGGGGACGGTTGTGAGCTACCGGTACGCCACCGAGCGTGTGGACCACTCGGCTCTGGCGAGCGGACAGGTGTTGAGGTCCGCTCCCGGATACCCGGGATTTCCCGTGAGAATGGCGAGTGAACTCCTCCAACGGGCGATGGTCCACGTGGAGGGCGACCGGGTGCGGCTGTGGGACCCCTGCTGCGGCAGCGGGTACCTGGTGGCCGTCCTGGGCCTGCTCCACCGCGACCAGCTCACGCACGTGCGGGCCACCGACGTGGACGCGGACGCGGTGGGTATCGCCGCGCGCAACCTGGAACTGCTGACCGCCGAGGGGCTGGCCGAGCGGGAGCGGGAGCTGCGCCGTTCGGCCCGGGACTTCGGCCGGGTGGCGTTCGTGGAGCGGGCCGGGTCCGCCCGCGACCTGGCCGCCGGGTTGGCCGCCATGGGCGGGGACCTCCCGCACGAGTCGGGGGTGGCCGACGTCTTCACGATGACGGACCCGGTCGACGCCGACCTCGTGATCACTGATGTCCCCTATGGCGAGATGACCCACTGGGACGGGTGCGTCCCCGACGGCGACCCGATCCGCGCCCTGCTCTCCTCGATGGGCCGCGTGCTGCCCCGGAGCGCGGTGGTGGTCGTGACGGCGCGCACCCGCCGGGTGCCGCTGCCGGAGGGCGTCCGGGCCCTGGAACGGGTGAAGGTCGGCAACCGGTCGGCGGTCCTGGTCCGCGCCCGGGACCTCGCGGCGCTGTGAACCCCGCCCCGTCCACAGCCTGTGGACGGGGCGGTCAGGTGACGTCGCGGAAGGCCCGTGTGGTGTACAGCGCCACGACGAGCGCGACCACCGCCAGCAGGACGAAGCCCAGCGTGTAGGCGCCAGTGGCCTGGTACACCACGCCCATGAGCAGAGGCGGGAAGTAGCCGCCGAGGCCTCCGGCGGCACCCACCAGACCCGTCACCGTACCCACCCGGGACGGGTCCACGAGCTTGGCGACCAGCGCGAACACGGCGCCGGTGCCCAGGCCCAGGGACAGTGCGATCAGCACGAAGGACAACCCCGCCGGGAACTCGGCCGGGGGGTGGAGCGCGAGGACGACCGCGAAGGCGCACGTGCCGAAGAAGGAGATCAGGCAGACCCGCACCGGACCGATCCGGTCCGACAGGATGCCGCCGACCGGACGGGCGATCACCGCGGCCACGGCGAAACCGGCGGTGCGCATGCCCGCGTCGGTCTGCGCGAAGTCGTAGGCGGTGGTGAGCAGGGTCGGCAGGTACGTGGAGAAGGCCACGAAACCGCCGAACACCAGGGCGTAGAGCGCCGAGGCCTGCCAGGTGGCCCTGAGGGCGAGCGCCTCGCGCATGCGCGGCAGGGCGGGTTCGGTCCGCGGGCTCCACTCGGGCGAGTTCCGGGCCAGGAACCACATGACCGCGCCCATCACCGCGAGCGCCACGCACATGAGCAGGTGAGTGGTGAGCACACCCATGGCCTCGACCAGGCGCGGGGTCAGGAAGGCCGACAGCGCCGTCCCGCCCATGCCCGCGCCGAACACGCCCGTGGCGAACCCGCGCCGGTTGGCCTGGTACCAGGCGTTGACGAACGGGATCCCGACGGCGAACGAGGTGCCCGCGATCCCGAGGAAGAAGCCCCAGAGCAGCAGCATCGGGTAGGAGTTCGCGGACAGCCCGACGAGGAGGGTCGGGACGATGCTGAGCAGGCAGAGGGCCGTGAACATCACCCGGCCGCCGTAGCGGTCGGTCAGGGTGCCCACCGGGATGCGCCCCAGGGAGCCCACCAGTACGGGGAAGGCCACCAGGATCGACGTCTGCGTGGGCGTGAGGCCCAGGTCCTCGCTGTAGCTCCGTGACAGCGGGCCGATCAGGTTCCAGGCCCAGAAGGTCAGCGTGAACGCCGCCGTGGCGAGGGCGAGGTTGCCGCCCGCGGTTCCGGAACGGGTCGTCCGCTCCCCAACTTCCGCTCGCATTACGGCTCCTTCGTCAGTCGGTCTGCGGCGATTGTCGCCCAATGCGGTGTGGGAAACGTGACATCCGTGCCGGAGCAGGCATATTCATTAACGGAATGTGGTTGGGCCTGGGCTCTTTTTCCTGCGCTTCGGGCAACGGGCGGGCAAACGAGGTGTTTTCCTTATGGCGGCACGGAGTAAACGCGGGGGAGCGGGCGACGGCCTTCTCCGGTTGGGAAACTACCTGACTCGTTCGGAGCCTCTGGACGGAGACCGTGCCCAGGTCAGGCACGGTGGACGCGAGGGAGATGCGTTCTACCGGGACCGGTGGAGCCACGACCGGGTGGTGCGTTCGACGCACGGCGTGAACTGCACGGGATCCTGTTCCTGGGATGTTTATGTCAAAGACGGAATCATCACCTGGGAAACTCAGGCCACGGATTACCCGTCAGTCGGACCGGATCGGCCCGAGTACGAACCCCGGGGTTGTCCGCGCGGTGCGGCCTTTTCCTGGTACACGTATTCGCCGACCCGGGTGCGCTACCCCTACGCGCGCGCCGTGCTCGTGGAGATGTACCGGGAGGCGCGCGAGCGGCTGGGCGACCCGGTCCTGGCGTGGGAGGAGATCACCACCGACCCGGAGCGGCGCCGCCGCTACCAGCGCGCGCGGGGCAAGGGCGGGCTGGTGCGCACCACCTGGGACGAGGCCCTGGAGATCGCCGCCGCCGCGCACGTCCTGACGATCCGCAAGTACGGCCCCGACCGGATCGCCGGATTCTCGCCCATCCCCGCGATGTCGATGGTCTCCCACGGCGTGGGCGCCCGGTTCGTCAACCTGCTCGGCGGCTCGATGCTGTCGTTCTACGACTGGTACGCGGACCTGCCCGTGGCCTCCCCGCAGGTGTTCGGCGACCAGACCGACGTCCCCGAGTCCGGTGACTGGTGGGACGCCGCCTACCTCGTGCTGTGGGGGTCCAACGTCCCGGTGACCCGCACCCCGGACGCCCACTGGATGGCCGAGGCCCGCTACCGGGGCCAGAAGGTCGTGGTGGTCGCCCCGGACTTCAACGACGCCGCCAAGTTCGCCGACGAGTGGCTGGCCCCGCACCCGGGCACGGACGGGGCCCTGGCGATGGCCATGGGGCACGTGATCCTCAGGGAGCGCTTCGTCGAGCGGCCCACCCCGCGCTTCACCGAGTACGCGCGCGCCTACACGGACCTGCCCTTCCTCGTGACCCTGGACAGGAGGGACGGCCGGTTCGTGCCCGGCAAGTTCCTCACCGCCTCGGACCTGCCCGGTAACACGGACGGGGCCAACCCCGAGTGGAAGCCCGTGTTCTGGCCGGAGGGGGAGGACGCGCCGGTCGCCCCCAACGGCACGGTCGGCCACCGCTGGGGCGAGGACGGCCTCGGGAAGTGGAACCTGGACCTGGAGGGTCGCGTTCCCGAACTCACCTTCTACGGCCAGGGCGCCGAGGCGGCGGAGGTCGCCCTGCCGCGCTTCGACACCCCCGACGGCACGGCCGAGGTCGACACCCGGGGCGTCCCGGTCCGCAGGGTCGGCGACCGCCTGGTCACCACCGTGTTCGACCTGGTCCTGGCCCAGTACGGGGTGTCCCGACCCGGCCTGCCCGGGGTCTGGCCCTCCGGGTACGACGACCCGGGCGCCGCCTGCACCCCGGCCTGGCAGGAGGCCCTGACCTCCGTACCCGCCGACCGCGCGGTGCGGATCGCGCGCGAGTTCGCCGACACCGCCGAGGCCAGCGGCGGCCGGGCGATGATCGTCCTGGGCGCCGGGACCAACCAGTGGTTCCACGGCGAGAACGCCTACCGCGCCTTCCTCTCGCTGCTGCTCCTCACCGGCTGCCAGGGGGTCAACGGCGGCGGCTGGGCGCACTACGTGGGGCAGGAGAAGTGCCGCACGGCCACGGGCTGGGCCGCCTACGCCTCGGGCATGGACTGGTCGCGCCCGCCGCGCTTCATGGCCGGAACCGCCTACTGGTACGCCCACACCGACCAGTGGCGCTACGACACCTACCGGGCCGACGCCCTCATGTCGCCGCTGGGCCCCGGCCGGGTGCGGGGGCAGCACACCGCGGACCTCGTCGCGGCCTCCGCGCGCATGGGCTGGATGCCGTCCTACCCGACCTTCAACCGCAACCCGATCGAGCTCGGCAAGGAGGCCGCCGAGCGCAACCGGGACCCCGCCGAGTACATCGCCGACCAGCTCCAGGACGGCACGCTCCGGTTCGCGGCCGAGGACCCCGACGACCCGAAGAACTGGCCCCGGACCCTCACGCTGTGGCGGTCGAACCTGTTCGGTTCCTCCGCCAAGGGCAACGAGTACTTCCTGAAGCACCTGCTGGGCACGCACTCCAACCTCCAGTCGGAGCCCGCCGGGCCGGACGACCGGCCCGAGGACGTGACCTGGCGGGAGGAGATCCCGGAGGGCAAGCTCGACCTGCTGCTCACCCTGGACTTCCGGATGACCAGCTCCACGCTGCTGTCCGACATCGTGCTGCCCGCCGCCACCTGGTACGAGAAGCACGACCTCTCCACCACGGACATGCACCCCTACGTGCACGCCTTCAATCCCGCGATCGACCCGCCCTGGGAGACCCGCACCGACTTCGACACCTTCCACGCGCTGGCGAGGGTGTTCAGCGAACTGGCCGCCGACCACCTCGGCGAGGTCACCGACCTGGTTGCCGTGCCCCACCAGCACGACACCGAGGGCGAGCTGGCCCAGCCGCACGGTGTGCCGAGGGACTGGAAGGCCGAGGGGGAGCGGCCGGTCCCCGGGAGAACCATGCCGGCCATCGTCCCGGTCCGCCGCAACTACTCGGCGATCGCCCAGAAGCTCGCCGCACTCGGCCCGCTGGCCGAGGGGAAGGGGCTGCCGGTCAAGGGAGTCTCCTTCACCCCCGACGAGGAGATCGAGTGGCTGCGCCAGAACAACGGGGTCGTGCGCGGCGGTGTCGCGGACGGCCGTCCCTCCCTGGACACCGACGTCAGGGCCTGCGAGATGATCCTCGCCCTGTCCGGCACCAGCAACGGTCGCTTGGCCGCGCAGGGGTTCGAGCGCCTGGCCGCGCGTACCGGCACCGACATGGACGAGCTGATCCACCACGCCGAGGAGCGCCGGGTGGTCTTCGACGACGCCCGGCGCGGACCCACCCCGGTGGGCACCAGCCCGGAGTGGTCCGGCAAGGAGTCCGCCGACCGCCGCTACTCGCCCTTCACCATCAACGTCGAGCATGACAAGCCCTGGCACACGCTCACCGGCCGCCAGCACTTCTACCTGGACCACGACTGGATGCACGAGTTCGGTGAGGCCCTGCCGGTCTACCGGCCCCCGCTGGACATGGGTCGCCTGTTCGGGGAGCCCCGGATCGGTCCGACCGGTCAGCGCGAGGTGGTCGTGCGCTACCTGACCCCGCACTCCAAGTGGTCCATCCACTCGGAGTACCAGGACAACCTGCTCATGCAGACCCTGTCCCGGGGCGGCCCCACGATCTGGATGAGCGTGGCCGACGCCGAGGCCATCGAGGCGGCCGACAACGACTGGGTCGAGGCGGTCAACCGCAACGGGGTCGTCGCCGCGCGCCTGGTGGTCTCGCACCGCATGCCGACCGGGACGGTGTACATGCACCACGCCCAGGAGCGCACCATCGACGTGCCGAAGACGGAGACCACCGGCCGACGCGGCGGCATCCACAACTCGCTCACCCGCCTGCTGGTCAAGCCGACGCACCTCATCGGCGGCTACGCCCAGCTCACGTACGCCTTCAACTACCTCGGCCCAACGGGCAACCAGCGCGACGAGGTCACCGTCGTGCGCAAGCGGACGACGGAGGTGCGTTACTGATGGCGGAGCGGAGCCCGACGCGGGCGGGCCGCGCGGACCAGGGGTCCAGGCGGCCGATCGGCCGGGTCATGGCGCAGGTCGCCATGGTGATGAACCTGGACAAGTGCATCGGCTGCCACACCTGCTCGGTCACCTGCAAACAGGCGTGGACCAACCGGAGCGGTGTCGAGTACGCGTGGTTCAACAACGTCGAGACCCGCCCCGGCCAGGGGTACCCGCGCACCTACCAGGACCAGGACCGGTGGAAGGGCGGCTGGGTCCGGCGCCCCGACGGCCGGCTCGTGCCGCGCGCGGGCGGCCGGATCAGGCGCCTCGCGACCATCTTCGCCAACCCGGTGATGCCCTCCATCCAGGACTACTACGAACCCTGGACCTACGACTACGAGACCCTGACCAACGCGCCCCTGGGCGACGACTTCCCCGTGGCGAGCCCGCGCTCGGCGCTCACGGGCAAGCCCATGCAGGTGAGCTGGAGCGCGAACTGGGACGACGACCTGGGCGGCGGACCCGAACTCGCCTCCCAGGACCCGATCGTGCGCAGGCTCGGGGACCGGGTGAAGCTCTCCTTCGAGGAGACCTTCATGTTCTACCTGCCGCGCATCTGCGAGCACTGCCTCAACCCCACCTGCGTGGCCGCCTGCCCGAGCGGGGCGCTGTACAAGCGGGTCGAGGACGGCATCGTGCTGGTGGACCAGGACCGCTGCCGGGGCTGGCGCATGTGCGTCACCGCCTGCCCGTACAAGAAGATCTACTTCAACCACCGGACGGGCAAGGCCGAGAAGTGCACCTTCTGCTACCCGCGCGTGGAGGTGGGCATGCCCACCATCTGCTCCGAGACGTGCGTGGGGCGCCTGCGGTACCTGGGGGTGGTGCTCTACGACGCCGACCGCGTGGGTGAGGCCGCCGCCGTCGAGGACGAACGGGACCTGTACGAGGCGCAGCTGGACGTGTTCCTCGACCCCTCCGACCCGGAGGTGCGCGCGGCCGCCCGCCGCGACGGCATCCCCGACCGCTGGGTGCGGTCCGCCGAGCGGTCCCCGATCCTCGCCCTGGCCAAGCGCTTCCGGGTGGCTCTGCCGCTGCATCCGGAGTTCCGCACGATGCCGATGGTCTGGTACGTCCCGCCGCTGTCGCCGGTGGTGGACGCGCTCACCCGGACGGGGCACGACGGTGAGGAGGCGGGCCACCTCTTCGGGGCCATCGACGCCCTGCGCATCCCGATCGAGTACCTGGCCGAACTGTTCACCGCGGGGGACACCGCGCCCGTGGACCTCGTGCTGCGGCGGCTGGCGGCCATGCGGTCGTACATGCGCCGGATCAACCTCGGCCAGGAGCGCGACGAGTCCATAGCCGAGGCGGTCGGGATGACCGGCGTGGAGATCGAGGACATGTACCGGCTGCTGGCCCTGGCCAAGTACGACGAGCGCTACGTGGTGCCCACGGCCTTCGGAGTGGACGAGGCCGACAAGGGGGTCATCGAGGAGATCGGGTGCAGTCTCGACTTCGACGGTGGTCCCGGCATGGGCGGGATGGGTGACGTCCCCTTCGGTGAGGCCTCGGGGCGCCCGGACGCGGCCACCGTGGAGACCTTCCACGCCCTGCGCGACCGCCAGACCAGTGAGGGCGGCGCCGGGGAGCGGGACGCCACCGACGGTCGCGTCAACCTGCTGAACTGGGACGGCAACGGTCGTCCGAGTGGACTCTTCCCACCCCGACGGGGTGGCGGTACCGACGACGGCGGTGGGCGGGGCGCGGACCCCGGGCCGCTCGAAGGGGGTCGACCATGAGTACCAACACCAACACCAACGGCACGGAGGACGTGTCCGGCGACGGCCGGAGCGTGAACGCGCTCGGTACCCGCCCGGTGATCCCGAGCCAGGACGGCCGCGACCCGGACGGACCCGGGCGGACGGGCTGGCTCGGCGCCGGCCGGGCCGCGCGCAGGGCGCACTCCCGCGCGGTGACCCACCAGGCGGCCTCGGTCCTGCTCGGCTACCCGGACGCCCTCTTCTTCGAGCGGCTCCCGCTGGCCGCGCGCGCCGCCGCGGAGCTGCCGAAGAGCCAGTCCCGCACCCTCCTGCTGGAGTTCTGCGAACACGCCTCCAGCACGCCCGAGCTGGAACTGGCCGAGCACTACGTGGACGTGTTCGACCTGAAGCGCCGTCGCGCGCTCCACATGACCTACTACACGGACGGCGACACCCGGCGCCGCGGCCACGCGCTGGCCGAGATCAAGCGGGTCTACACGGAGGCGGGGTGGCGGGTCGAGGCCCGCGAGCTGCCGGACCACCTGGCGGTCATGCTGGAGTTCGCCGCCCGGGGCGACGCCGACGCCGGGCAGGAACTGCTCGTGGACTTCCGCTCGGGCCTCGACCTGCTCTCCCGGTCCCTGGAGGAGCACGGCACGCCCTACGCGCGGGTGGTCGACGCGGTCCGGTACACGCTGCCGCCGCCCCGGCGCGCGGACGAGGAGCGGGTGCGCCGTCTGGCCCAGGAGGGGCCGCCCGCCGAGGACGTGGGCATGGAGCCCTATGGCGCGCGGCCCCGGGTCCCGCTGCCCCTGACCGACGTCACCAGGAAACCGCAGTGAACCGTGGGGCTCCCGGGCCCGTGGACCTGATCCTGTGGGGCGTGCTGCCCTACGTGGTGCTGGTGCTCGTGGTGGGCGGGCTCGTGTGGCGCTACCGCTACGACCGGTTCGGCTGGACCACCCGCTCCTCGGAGCTGTACGAGTCCCGACTGCTGCGGATCGGCAGTCCGCTCTTCCACTTCGGACTGCTGGTGGTGATCGTCGGCCACGTGGTGGGCCTGCTGGTCCCGGACACGTGGACCAGGGCGCTGGGGGTCTCCGACACCGCGTACCACGTGGTCGCCCTGGCGATGGGGATCGTGGCGGGTGTGTGCACGCTCGCCGGGATCACTCTGCTCATCTGGCGCAGGCGCACCACCGGTCCGGTGTTCAGCGCCACCACCCGCAACGACAAGCTCATGTACGTGGTCCTGGTCCTGGCGATCGTGACCGGCCTGGGGATGACCGTCTACTTCGCCGGGGTCGCGCTCGCGGGCGGGCACACCGGCGACTACCGGGAGACGGTGTCGCCGTGGTTCCGGTCGATCTGGTTCCTGCGCCCGGACATCGCGGCGATGTCGGCGGCCGAGGCGCCCTACAAACTGCACGCGCTGATGGGTCTGGCCCTGTTCGCGCTGTTGCCGTTCACCCGACTCGTGCACGCCTTCAGCGCGCCCGTGGGCTACCTGTTCCGTCCCTACGTCGTCTACCGCACGCGCGACCGGCACTCGCCCGCCTCCGGCCAGGCGGTGCGGACCGCCCGCCGGGGCTGGTGAACCGACCGTTCCACGCGGCGGCCACCGGAGCCGGGCCACCGAGCCGGGCCACCGCGCCGCGCCACCCACGTGAACCGACCAGGAGACCGTCACCATGGAGCTGTTCCCCGCGTTCCCGCTTGACGAGTGGTACGACACCAAGCAGACCCTGCACCGCTTCGAGCAGATCGTCGGCAAGGTCCGGCTGGCCCACAGCCCCCGCCGCAACCACTGGTGGAACGTGCCTTTCCACCTGACCGGAAGCGGTATCACGTCCCGTCCGATGGGGCAGGTGGACGGCAACCCCGTCTTCACTGTGGACTTCGACTTCGTGCGCCACGAGTTGGTCGCCTCGAATCTGGACGGGCACACGGCCGCCTTCCCGCTCCAGGGGCACAGCGTGGCGTCCTTCTACCTCCAGTTCCAGTCGGCCCTGGACAGCCTGGGGGTGGACGGCAGCATCCCGTCGGCCACGCCCTTCGACCTCCCGGACTCCGGTCGCCCCTTCGCGGACGACCACGACCACGCCACGTACGTGCCCGAGCACGCCAACCGGTACTGGCGCGTCCTGAGCCAGGTGAACCTGGTCCTGGAGGAGTTCGCGGCCTCCTTCTCCGGCAAGACCAGCCCGGTGCACCACTTCTGGCACACGTTCGACATCGCGGTCACCCGTTTCTCACCGCTCCCGATCCAGCAGCCGGAGCGGGTGGGCGGCCTGGTGCGCGAGGCCTACTCGCGAGAGGTGGTCAGCTTCGGGTTCTGGTTCGGCGACGACAACGTCCCCGAACCCTGCTTCTACGCCTACGCGGCGCCCGAACCGGAGGGGCTCACCGAGCAGCCGCTCAGCCCCGCCCAGGCGGAGTGGGCGTCCAGCGGGCAGGGGCACCTCGCGCTGCTGCGCTACTCCGACGCCCGCAAGCAGGCCGACCCCAGGGCGGCGGTCCTCGGGTTCCTGGAGAGCGCGTACCGGGCCGGAGCCGGGCGGCTGGGCTGGGACATCGACGCCCTCGCCTGCCCCGGCGGGGTCACCGACCACTACCTCGGGGGGCACTGAACCCGTCCTGAGGGTGTGCGTGGGGGGTTCGTCCGGGAACATGACATCCTGTGGGGCCCACCACGCGCACCACGCGCGTGTGACACGCACGAGGCAGGGGAAGTGGCCATGGAGTTGTCCGTCGTCGACGTGCCGGAACGATCCCGCTACGAGGTGAGCGCGGACGGCAGGGTGGTCGGCTTCTCCGCCTACCACCTCATCTCCGAGGGCGTCCTGGCGCTTCCGCACGTGGAGGTGGAGCCCGCCTTCGAGGGCAGGGGAGTGGCCAGCGAGCTCATGCGCCGCTCCCTGGACCAGATCCGGGAGCGCGGGCTGAGGATCGTCCCCATCTGCCCGTTCGCCCAGGCCTTCCTCAAGCGGAACCCGGACTACGCGGACCTCGTGCACGAGGGGTGAAACCGCCCGAATAACCGAGTAACGGAAGTATCACCATCCGAGAACGGTGCGGCTCGGATGGTGTTTCGTGCCCGTTCCGGGGCATGGGTCGGCGGTTGTCCTTGTTTGGAGTGAAGGAGCCCCACCCCCGTGATACTGGCAGACGCAGTACCCACCCTCGATGCCCGCGTCACGGACGCGATCGGCACCTTCAACGACGACTTCTTCTGGTCGTGGGTCCTGATCCCCCTCCTGGTCGTGGTGAGTGTCTACATCACCTTCCGGAGCGGGCTCGTGCAGTTCCGGCTGTTCCCTGAGATGTTCCGGGTGCTCAAGAGCAAGCCCGAGGTCGCGCCCGACGGCAAGAAGGCGGTCTCCTCGCTCCAGGCCTTCTTCATCTCGGCCGCCGCGCGGATCGGCACCGGCAACATCATCGGCGTCTCCATCGCCATCTCCCTGGGAGGCCCCGGAGCGGTCTTCTGGATGTGGGTGATGGCCCTGGTCGTGTGCGCCGCGAGCTTCGTGGAGTCCACGCTCGCGCAGCTGTACAAGGTCCGTCACTCGGCCGGGTACCGGGGCGGGCCCGCGTACTACATCGAGCGCGGGCTGGGCCAGCGCTGGTTGGCCGTGGTCTTCGCGATCATCCTCATCATCACCTTCCCGATGGTGTTCAACGCGGTGCAGAGCAACACCATCACCAACACGATCGCCAACTCCGCCGGTGAGCTCGGTGCCGAGACCAACCTGATGTTCTCGGCGATCATCGGCGCCCTGCTGGTGGTCCTCACCGCTCTGGTGATCTTCGGCGGCGTCCGCCGGATCGCCAACACCGCGCAGGCGCTGATCCCGTTCTTCGCCGGGCTCTACGTCGTCATCGGCCTGATCGTCATGGCGCTGAACTGGCAGCTCGTGCCCGGCATGTTCGCCTCGATCATCCAGAACGCGTTCGGTCTGGGCGAGTTCGCCGCCGCCGCTCTGGGCGTGGTGATCATCCAGGGCGTGCGACGGGGCATGTTCTCCAACGAGGCGGGCCTCGGCTCCGCGCCGAACGCGGCGGCCAGCGCCTCGGTCACGCACCCGGTCAAGCAGGGCCTCGTGCAGACCCTCGGGGTCTACCTGGACACCCTGGTGGTCTGCTCGGTGACCGCCTTCATCGTCCTGCTCGGCTACCAGGGGACGCTCGACGGCACGATGGAGGGCGACCTCACCCAGCTGGCCCTGATGTCCATGCTGGGCCCGTGGGCACTGCACCTGATGACGCTCATCATCTTCCTGGTGGCGTTCACGTCGGTGCTCGGCAACTACTACTACGGCGAGTCCAACGTCGAGTACCTGACCTCCAACGCGAACGTGCTGTTCGGCTACAAGGTGGTCTTCCTCGCCGCCACCTTCCTGGGGTCGTTGGGGTCGATCGACCTGATCTGGACCCTGGCCGACACCACGATGGGAATGATGGCGCTGGTCAACCTGATCGCCATCACCCCGTTGACGGTGATCGCCTGCCGTCTGCTCAAGGACTACACGGACCAGCGCAAGCAGGGACTGGACCCGGTCTTCACCAGGGACCGGATGCCGGACGTGCGCGGTGTGGAGTGCTGGGAGCCGCACGAGGAGGTCGAGGCCCACGAGAAGGAGAAGCTCTCCTCCTGACCGAGGGCTGAACGGGGGCGCGTCCGAGCGGATTCGGGCGCGCCCCGCGTGCTCTTCCGGGGGCAGGGGACGGTTGAGTCGGCGCTTGGTTCACTTCTGAAAGCACACAAATATCTAACGGTAGGAGCTTTCAGGCATCCGTGTTCTTTCGGTCACCGCGGATCATCGCTAGTGTGCTGGATCACAGTTGTGGCGGTCAGAGTTGTGCCTCGCGAGGGAGTCCGATGTCCATCGTCTCAATCGAGCCCGCCACCGCCGAGCGGTGGGATGACCTGGAGAACCTGTTCGGACCGACCGGAGCGTACGGGCACTGCTGGTGCACGTTCTTCCGAAGACGCGCCAAGGACCACACGGCGAGCGTCTCCTGCGACCGGTCCACACGCGGTCTGGACAACAAGGAGGAGTTGCGTCGACTGACCCTGGACGGTCGTGTGCCGGGGCTGATCGCCTATGACGGAGACGGCCCCTGCGGCTGGGTCTCCGTGGCGCCGCGGGGGGACTTCATCCGCCTGTCCCGCTCGCGGACGCTGCGCCCGTCCGATCCCGACGAACCCGGGGTGTGGTCCCTGGTGTGCTTCTGGCTGCCGCCGCGCAGACGCAAACGCGGGCTGGGCAGCCGGTTGCTGGACGGTGCCATCGAGTACGCGCGTGCGGGCGGCGGCCGGGTCCTGGAGGCCTATCCCGTGGACACCGCGGGAGGGCGCGCACCCAGCGCCGAGGTCTACACGGGCACGGTCGAGATGTTCCGCAGGGCCGGGTTCACGCTGGAGGGGCACCACCTGAGTGAGCGGGTGGTGGCCCGGCTGGAGCTCAAGGCCGAGTAGCGCCCACACTTCCCCGTCCCCCGTCCCCCGTCCCCCGCCCCCCGTCCCCAGCCTCCACGTCCCCAGTGCTCCGTTCCCCACCCGACTCTTCCCTTCTCGGTCCTTGAGACTGGCGACAAACGGGGGGAGGGTATCCGGAACCGGTTCCTTCCAGGTCGTCACGGGTGTGCCGCGGTCGAGGTGTGCCCCGGGGTGTCCGATGATCCAAGGGGTCCCCGCGCGCGCCGCGGGGGCCCCGTCCTGTGTGTCCGCCCCGTTCAGGCGGGGGTTCCCTCGTCACCTGGTACCCCCCTGGGGTAACGTGGAGTGCGCGTTCCGGGTCGAGGCGCCGCCGGGGTTTGACAGTGACATACCCCAGGGGGGTATATTGGGCCTCGTCGGAACGCGAACCCGTGCGCCAGCGCGGCAGAACCCACCAGGAGGCAGGAATGGCCAGCACCGCCGTCTACACCGTCGAGGGCATGAGCTGCGGACACTGCGTCAACTCGGTCACCGAGGAGGTCAGCGGGGTCTCCGGTGTCACTGACGTCAAGGTCGACCTGGAGGGCGGGAAGGTGACCGTCACCGGTGAGAGCCAGATCGACGACGCCGCCGTGCGCGCCGCGATCGACGAGGCCGGATACGAGGTGGCGAGCTGACATGGGTGTGACCACGAAGCTCGCGTTGTACGCGGTGGGTCTCGTGGTCGTGTTCGTCGCGGCGTTCGGGGTCGGCACCCGGGTCGGCCCCGTCCTGCCGGACCAGCCCGGGGGGCACACCCCGAGCGTGGAGTCCCCGGCTCCCGCCGAACAGGACCACGGCACCACCGAGAGGGACCACGTCGACGACGGTGTCGACCACCAGCCACCTGGAGCGGCACATGAGTAGCAGCAGGACGGCGTCCGCCGCGGTGGGGCCGGTGGAACTGGCGATCGGCGGAATGACCTGCGCGGCCTGTGCCAACCGGGTGGAGAAGCGCCTCAACAAGTTGGAGGGCGTCACCGCCACCGTCAACTTCGCGACGGAGAAGGCCCGGGTCAGTTTCGAGGGCGAGGGGATCCCCGTCGAGGACCTGGTCACCCAGGTCGAGAAGGCGGGCTACACCGCCACCGTGCCCCGGGCCGACCCCGACACCGATGCCGAGGCGTCCGATCCGGCCGACCCCACCCGGGCCCTGTGGAACCGCGCCCTGGTCTCCATCGTCCTGTCCGTCCCCGTCATCGCGATGGCGATGGTCCCGGCGCTCCAGTTCACCTACTGGCAGTGGGCCTCCCTCGCCCTGGCCGCGCCGGTCGTGGTCTGGGGCGCGCTGCCCTTCCACGTCGCCGCGTGGAAGAACCTCCGGCTGGGCACCGCCACCATGGACACCCTGGTGTCCCTGGGCGTCACCTCGGCCTTCCTGTGGTCCCTGTACGCCCTGTTCCTGGGCACCGCCGGGACCCCGGGCATGACCCACCCCTTCGAGTTCACCATCGCCCGCACCGACGGGTCGGCCAACATCTACCTGGAGGTCGCGGCGGGCGTCACCTCCTTCATCCTCCTCGGCAAGTTCTTCGAGGCGCGGTCCAAGCGCCGCGCGGGCGCCGCCCTGCGCGCGCTGCTGGAGATGGGCGCCAAGGAGGTCGCCGTGCTGCGCGGCGAGGGCCCCGCAGCGCGCGAGGAACTGGTCGCCGTGGACCGGCTGGAGGTCGGTGACCGCTTCGTGGTCCGCCCCGGCGAGAAGATCGCCACGGACGGCACCGTCGAGGAGGGCACCTCGGCCGTCGACATGAGCATGCTCACCGGTGAGTCCGTCCCGGTCGAGGTCGCGCCCGGCTCCGCCGTGGTCGGCGCCACCGTCAACGCGGGCGGCCGCCTGGTCGTGCGGGCCTCCCGGGTCGGCTCCGACACCCAGCTCGCGCAGATGGCGCGCCTGGTCGAGGACGCGCAGAACGGCAAGGCGGCCGTGCAGCGGCTCGCCGACCGGGTGTCCGGCGTGTTCGTCCCGGTCGCCATCCTGATCGCCGTCGCCGCCCTGGGCTTCTGGCTCGGCACCGGCGACCCGGCCGGGGCGGCCTTCACCGCCGCCGTGGCCGTGCTGATCATCGCCTGCCCCTGCGCGCTCGGCCTGGCCACCCCGATGGCCCTCATGGTGGGCACCGGCCGCGGCGCCCAACTCGGCATCCTGATCAAGGGCCCCGAGGTGCTGGAGAGCACCCGGCGCGTGGACACCGTCGTGCTGGACAAGACCGGCACCGTCACCACCGGCCGGATGGCCCTGGCCGGGGTCACCGTCGCGGAGGGGGAGGACGAGGAAGAGGTCCTGCGTCTGGCGGGCGCCCTGGAGAACGCCTCCGAGCACCCCATCGCCCGCGCCATCGCCACGGGGGCCGTGGCGCGGGTCGGGAACCTGCCCGCCCCGGAGGACTTCGCGAACGTCGAGGGCCTGGGTGTGCGGGGCGTGGTGGACGGCCGCGCCGTCCTCGTGGGCCGGGCCGCGCTCCTCGCGGAGTGGTCCCAGCCCCTGCCCGACGACCTGACCCGGGCCATGCGGGCGGCCGAGGCCGAGGGCCGCACCGCCGTCGCGGTCGGCTGGGACGGCCGGGCCCGCGGTGTGCTGGTCGTGTCCGACACCGTCAAGCCGACCAGTGCCGAGGCGGTCCGCCAGTTCCGCGACCTCGGACTCACACCGATCCTGCTGACCGGCGACAACGAGGCGGTGGCCCGCTCGGTCGCCGCCGAGGTGGGCATCGACGAGGTCGTGGCCGAGGTCCTGCCCAAGGACAAGGTGGACGTGGTCACCCGGCTCCAGGCCGAGGGCCGCACGGTGGCGATGGTCGGCGACGGGGTCAACGACGCCGCCGCGCTCGCCCAGGCCGACCTGGGGCTGTCCATGGGCACCGGTACCGACGTGGCCATCGAGGCCAGTGACCTGACTCTGGTCCGGGGCGACCTCCGGGCGGCCGCGGACGCGGTCCGGCTCTCCCGGCGCACGCTCGGCACCATCAAGGGCAACCTGTTCTGGGCCTTCGCCTACAACACCGCCGCTTTGCCCCTGGCCGCGATGGGCCTGCTCAACCCAATGCTCGCCGGTGCGGCGATGGCGCTGTCGAGCGTGTTCGTGGTGACCAACAGCCAGAGGTTGCGCCGGTTCCGCCCCCTGACCGGAACCGGTCAGATCGACGCCAGGTAGCGACAATGTGACTCAGGTCTCGTAACTGGCGCCAGCGGGCCGCTAGGGTTGCGCGAAGCCTTGCCCCATGGGGCTTCGCGTCGATCCGCGCGGCCCGCACGCGTGTCGGCACACCCCCGCCGGCCCGGCGCCCGCGCGCCGCGAGCACCAGAGAGGACGTCCCTCCGCAGCCGCCCCCCGCACAGCAGAGGTCCCCCCGTGTCATCTGGATGTCCCCGCGCGAAGCTGTACCACCACGAACCGCGACCCGACCCCTACGCCGTGTACGAGCGCATGCGCGCCGAACACGGCCCGGTGGTCCCGGTGGAGCTCGAACCCGGTGTGCACGGGTGGCTCGTCACGGACTACACCACCCTCATCTCCTGGTCGCGGGACACCACCACGTTCGGACACGACGCCCGTCTCTGGAAGGACTTCCGCGAGGGCCGCGTCAGCGCGGGCGCGGCGGTCCTGCCCATGATGGTGCCGCGCCCCAACGCCCTCTTCGTCGACGGGACCGAGCACCAGAGGTACCGCAGGGCGATCACCGACAGCCTGGGCGCGATCGCCTCCGAGCGGTGGGTCCAGGTCACCGAACGCTACGCCCACGGGCTCATCGACCAGTTCTGTCAGCGAGGCCGGGCCGACGTCCTCAACGAGTACGCCCGCATGCTGCCGTTGCTGGTCATCAACGAACTGTTCGGGTTCGACCGCGACCAGGGCGTGCGCTTCGTCGAGGCCATGCGCAACCTGTGGCTGGGCATCGACGCGGAGCGGTCCAACGCCCAGGCCGAGCGGGCGCTGTCGGAGGTGGTCACCGCCAAGCACCGCGCTCCCGGCGACGACGTCACCACCCGGCTGATCCGGCACCGCGCCGCGCTCACCGACGAGGAGGTGATCATGCAGCTCCTGCTGGTGGTCGCCGCCGCCAACGAGCCGACGGCCAACCTCATCAACGCGGGAGTCCGCGAGGTGCTGGCCGACCCGAACACCCCGGCCGACCGCTCGCCCTCCCCGACCATGCTCGCCGACATCGTCGACCGGGTGCTGTGGCACGACCCGCCCATCACCAACTACCCGGTGATCTACCCGCGCGTGGACGTTCCGCTCGGCGGCGGCCGCGTCATCGAGGCGGGTTCCCCCATCCTGCTCGGCTTCGCCGCGTCCAACCGCTTCTACATGGACGAGAACGCGGAGCGGATGGAGGAGACCCGCAACCGGGCCCACGTGGCCTGGGGCGCCGGGCCGCACCGCTGCCCGGCGCGCGAGGAGGCCACCACGATCACCATCGTCGCGCTGCGCACCCTCCTCAACCGCCTGCCGGGGCTCAGGGTGGAGGTGCCGCCGGAGGACCTGCGCTGGCAGCTGTCCGCACTGTCCTGGATTCCCGTCACCCTTCCCGTGCAGTTCACCCCGCAGAACCCCCCGCCCCCCACACCGGTGGAAGGAACCCCTTGGACCGCGTCAGACTCGCGCCCGGAAACCTCCGCGCACAGAGCACCCACCTCCGGAAGATCGCCCCTGTCGTCCCTGTCCGACTTCCTGGTGAGGTTGACGCGTGGGTCGTGACGACCCACGAGGCGGTCAGTGCCGCCCTGGCCGACCCGCGCGTACAGAAGGACAAGAAGCACTGGACGGCCTTCAACAACGGTGAGATCCCGGCGGACTGGCCGCTGATCTCATGGATCATCAACGAGAACATGCTGGCCAAGGACGGTGAGGACCACACCCGCCTGCGCCGCCTGGTCTCCAAGGCGTTCACCCCGCGCCGGGTCGAGCTGCTGCGCGAGGGGGTCGTCGCGATCGTCGAGTCGCTCCTGGACGACCTGGAACGGGCGGCCGCGGAGAGCCCGGACGGGGTCGTGGACCTGCGGGCGATCGTCTCCCAGCCGCTGCCCCTCACGGTGGTCAGCGAACTGTTCGGGGTGGACGAGGAGACCCGGCCCCGGCTGCACCGGTCCGTCGGCGTCTTCTTCGACCAGAGCGTCACCCCAGAGGAGGCGATGGCCACCTTCTTCGAGCTGTGGGGCGTGCTCACCGGGCTGGTGGAGGCCAAGCGCGCCGAGCCCGGTGACGACCTGACCACCGCCCTCATCGCCGCCCGCGACGAGGAGGACCGGCTCACCGAGGACGAGCTCATCTGGAATCTGGTGCTGTTCATCAGCGCCGGTTACGAGACGACGATGAACCTGGTCTCCAACGCGGTTCGCGCGCTCACCCACCACCGGGACCAGCTCGACCTGGTCGTGGCGGGCAAGGTGGAGTGGTCCAAGGCCGTGGAGGAGGTGCTGCGCTGGGACCCGCCCGGCCAGTACGTGCCCATGCGCTACACGACCGAGGACATGGAGCTGGCGGGGGTGCCGATCCCCAAGGGGGAGCCGCTCCTGCTCGGCTACGGCTCCGCAGGTCGCGACGACGCGCGCCACGGGCCCACCTCCGAGGAGTTCGACGTCACCCGTGAGGACAGCTCGCACCTGTCCTTCTCCCACGGGCGCCACTACTGCCTGGGGGCGAGCCTGGCCCGCATGGAGGTCAACGAGGTGCTGCCGCGCCTGTTCGAGCGCTTCCCGGCCCTGCACGTGGCGGTGGACGACGCCGACCTGGTCCCGGCCCCGTCGATCATCTCCTCCGGGGTCGACACCCTCCCGGTCCGGCTGCGCTGACACCCCGGGGCGACACACCCGGTTTCGGCGGTCCCGTCGTGGGTCACCCCGGTGGCCCCGGCGGGATTCGCGCATTTCAGGGGTGATTGCGGGGCTTGGTGACCCGGGGGCAACAGCCTTTGCACCTTCCGGAGAGCACCAAGGAGCGGGGCCAGCCTCCTAGACTCGGCAGGGTCCCCCGGTCCCCTCC
>NZ_LAVM01000042.1:0-52126 GCF_001083815.1 Nocardiopsis sp. SBT366
GGGTAGGTGGGGGTGCGGGTGGAGGCCAGCAGCAGCGCGCCAGCACGCTTTGACACGTGGACCTCGACCAGGCGAGCCAAGAGGTAGTAGCCCGCGCCGAGCCCGAACGTCGCCGTGACGACGGCCCAGGTGGCCAGGTCTGCATCGAGGAGCTGCACGGCGATGAGGACTGCGGCGCCGCTGAGCGCGAACGGCAGCGCTGTGCGCACCAGGGCCGCGGTCAGAGAGTGGTTCACCGCGGCCACGCGAAGACCTCAGCGGTGGCCCGGGTGATGGCGGCCTCGGCTTCTCCGAACTGGGCCAGCCGGATCCGCAAGCGCCGACCGGCGCCCAGGTTGCCCTTCCAGGAGTAGGTGAAGTGGCCGTTGCCGACCGCGTGCACCGGAGAGTCCAAGGGCCGGTTGCGGGCGACCCGCCAACCGCCGGCGCCGTCGGGTTCGTACTCGGTGGCGCGGATCTGAACCTCGGTGCCGGTGACCAGGCCTTCGAGGGTCACACCGACGGAGACGTCGTAGAGGGCTCCGTTCTTCTCCTCCACCCCGAGCAGGGAGAACAGGTCGCCGGCCTTGCCGTCGTGGCGCTCGTCGAAGCGAAGGGAAGCCCAAGTGCGAGGCTGGAGTGTCTGGCGGGAGTTCTTCTCGAACCTGCTGTGCTGGGGCACGTCGTCTTCCTCAAGAGGGCTGGGGGGCTGGGTGAAGGTGCCGGTGCGGATCAGCTCGTAGGCCCGGGTGCCGGGGCAGCTGGTGGCGATGAAGTCCCGGTGGCCCAGGACCGTTCCGGCGATGGAGGTGGCCGGTTCCATGAGCCACTGCCTGAGTTCCCGCACGGCGTTGATCTGGGCGGCGGTGATGCGGTCGTTGGGGCCGGTCGCCAGCGTCACGCTGTAGTGGGTGGTGTTCCCGCCGGGTTGGGCGGCCTGTGCGCGGTAGAGCCCGCGGCCTTCGAGGATGTGTCCTGTGGCGGCGGCCATGAAGCTGTAGCCCACATCACCCCAGCCTCGTTGGGGGCCGGTGTGGAAGTTTCGGGTGCGCTGCCAGTACGCGATGGACGCTTCCAGGCCACGGTCGGCGAGGTTCTGGTCGGCGCTGTCGTAGTGCACGACCAGCCCGGACTTGGGGTCGGCCAAGGAGGTAGGGCTGGTGCGGCTCCATCCGAGGTCGGAGCGGGAGATGTAGTTGGCGGGGCGAGGCACGGAGGCACCTCCTTTCAGTTCGTGAGCACCTGGAAGAGGAAGTTGATGATCAGCGTGAGAACGGCGACTGGAGTCCCGACGATCGCTGTGCCGTTGCGAAGCCTGCGGTCGACCTCGGCCTTGGTGACGAACCCAGGCTGGTTGTTGCGCATCTGCTCGACCTTGCCCTCAACCCGGTCGACCTTCTCGGCCAGCACGTCGCTCTGTTGCCGGACCACGCGCATGTCACCACGGATCTCAGCGAGGTTGGTGCGAACCTCCCCACGGAACTCAGCCATGAGCACCCGCAGCGCTTGGACGTCCTCAGCTGACACTGCCCCTCCTCGGTGATGCCTTGTAGCTATGTGATCACAACGGGTGATAGCTACTGGCTATTATGCGGGACCCAGAGGGATGGGGCCCGGACCTGGAGGGGTTCAAACCCGAGCCGTCGCGCGGACACAAGCGTTTGGGGTGACCGAGATCGGCCAGGGCCATCGGGGCCGAGGGATCTCTCACTAGGGTTCGGGTATGGACGACCCACCCAACTCGGCTGCTCTGCCTGATCCTGAACCAACATCGGAACAGGTCGAGCCCGAAGCTCCCGAATCAGGTTCCCCTCCAGGACGGCCTAAGATGCTCTCCGCGCCTAGGCTGAGCAGAGCTTCGGGGAGTGCACGGAGCCTCTTTGAACGAATTCTGCGCGGGACACCCAGCCTCCTCTACCGTTCGGCCGGATGGGGTCGAAGGTGGTCCCCACTTACCAGCGTTCGTGCACGGGAGACCATCCAGTCCGCCGCCAAGTGGTTGAAAGACCGGCTCGTCGCCCTAGTTCTCTCTGTTCTCGGAGCAGGCTTGGCCCTGTGGGCGGCGGGGCCTACCCTGCTGCGAGCACTGCGGCGCGTGTGGGCAATGCCGGGCGCGGACACGATCACATGGACATTGATCGGACTGACCCTGTTGGGCGTTGGCCTGCTATGGAAGCGTCGAGCCCGGGCCGGGGGCTGGATCGAGGAAGGACCTGCCTTCGCGGTGATCCTTACGGCCTGGGTTGCCGCAGCAGCCATGAGCGGGTTGGCCTTCTTCTTCATGTGGTGGGTTTTGGGGATGTCACCCCTGCCAACCCCGGGAACGCTGACCCCCAAGAACTTCGAGCAGCTCGCGGTGAGGGCGATCGGCGCGGTAGCCATCTTGGGGACCGTCGCTGTGTTGGTGCTGAGCTATCGAAAGCAGCGAACCTCTGAGAGGGAGAGCGATCGGGATGACACCCGCCTGTTCACCGAACGCTATGCGAGCGCGACCGCTCAGCTCTCCCACGAAGGCCCAGCCTCACGTCTTGCTGGGGTCCAGGCCATGGCACATCTGGTTGACGACGCACCAAAACCAGAACTCGCTCAGATGGTCATTAGTGCACTATGTGACTTTGCTTCGACATCGAACTTTGGACCCGATTCCCTCCAGGGAGACAGTGAGCAAAGCGCAGAACATAAGCTGGAAGAGAAAGTGTCCAGAAGAGTTTTCTCTGTGATAGCAGAGCGCCTTTCGAGCGACAGCGGAAATAATCCTTGGCAAGGGAAACATTACGAGTTTCACGGCGCTCAACTCCCTTCCGCGATAATTCGATCAGCCAAGTTCCTGGGCTGCAATGTCACATTCACCGGATCGTCCATCACAAGCCACACCCTGATCTTCTCCGACATAGAATCTCGTGAATCAACCTTCATCTTCCAAAACGTCAAGATTTCATCAGGACGACTAGTAATTACCGGAGACCACGAAGACGCAACCTTTCGATTCATCGACTGCGCAGTTGATCATGATTCATCCATTAAAATTAAGGGGGAACACAGTAGAACGAAACTCCACATCGCCCACTGTCGCATCATTGGGAACTTTAGCCTCCAGGGGGCAGAGTTTCGAGATTCAAGAGTCCAGTCCCATGCGACGCAGATCGGTGGCCGCTTGGACCTTGGCGCGCGCTGGGAAAATTCGAAATTTCACTACACATACGATCCCTTCGAATCCGGAGATGAAGAAGCATGGCCGCCCACGATTAGCTTCGCAGGAGCGGCTCTCGTGGACAGTGAAGCTAGCATCCGAGGATTGACTTCCGGGACCCTGAACATCTCCTCTGCAAAACTCGAGAGAAGCAAATTCGGGGTATTTCTCTCTGACTTCAGAGACGCCGAACTATCAGCCAAAAACTTGACCTGCGTAAGATCCACTTTGGATTTCAGCAACACTCGATTCGGAAAGAATCGAGCCAGCTTTATCAACTCCACCTTTGAAGAAAGCACAGTGGACTTCACACGATCTAGCGGAATTAGGCCCCTTGGATTGCCCGACAACCTCCCGGATATTCGTCTGCCCGCAGCGTGGCG
This sequence comes from Nocardiopsis sp. SBT366, assembly GCF_001083815.1. Lineage (NCBI taxonomy): Bacteria > Bacillati > Actinomycetota > Actinomycetes > Streptosporangiales > Nocardiopsidaceae > Nocardiopsis > Nocardiopsis sp. SBT366. The sequence continues at coordinate 3,553 of NZ_LAVM01000042.1, forward strand.
GGCCGAATCCGAACCGCTACAGTTCTAGGATCGAAGTTGTGAGCACACAAATTTTTGAGGTCGGGTACATCAAGGACGGCCGGGCGGTCATGCACCGCGTGGGCGCGGCGAGCACGGATGCGGTGTCGGCCCTGGACCCGGAGCCAGTGGAGGTAGCCGACCTGGCGGGAAGCGCGGGGGTGGCAGTGGCTGAGGTGAGGCCGGGGAGTCGATGGGTGACGACGCCACGCGGGTGGCGCCCTACTTGACGGCGACTACTTTTGTTGTCATGGATGTGGGCGTCGGGAGGGCAACCCCGGCGCCACCTGCAACAACTCACTTTGGAGACCGCTATGACCCGCATCCAGACCAGCACCGGCCGCCGTAACGACCTGACCGAGGCTCTCAAGCGCACCTGCATCGTCCTGGTGCACCAGGGCATCGATGCCGGCATCCCCGAGGAGCGGGAGACCTCGCTGGAGACCTGGGCGCAGATGCTCTGGCAGATCGCTGACACCTTCGACGCCCAGGCGCACCCGGCGCCCGACACCCACCTGCTGGTGAAGGCGCTGCGGGAGTGGTCGCACGCCGCGCGCCGCAGCATCGAGGGAGACGGGATCGGCCAGGCCGGGTTCGACGCCCACATGCTGGCGCACGTCAACGCGCTCGGCGAGTGGGAGACCCGACGCATCGCTGCTCAGGTCACCGCTGCTTCCATCTGACCTTGTACATGCCGATGGCCCGGTCCTGGGTGTGCGCCTCGGGCCGGGCCATCGTCGCGCTCGGGGATACCGACCCGGTTGGGGGTCGGGGGCAACACCCCGCGCGCCTCACTTTGGAGACCCACATGGTAACCCCCATGCGCACACCCCCGCAGGAGACCACGCTCGCTGAGTATGCCGGCGCGCGCGGGCTCGATCTCGGTGAGCTCACCGATTGGGCCTCGGCCCATCCTCCTCTTCCGCAGGAGGTCGGGGGTCGTGACGGCGACCCCACCTACCGGCTCGTGGACTTGGATGTGGCCCGCGGTGGCACCGTCACCATCACGGACTTCGCCGCAGAGCACGACCTGCCCGAGCGCCAGATCAAGATGAGCTGGCCGAAGTGGCACCCTGAGGTGTTTCCTCCTGAGGTGGGCACGCTCAAGCGTGGGCATGGTGTGCTCAAGCTCTACCCCCGTATCCCCCTGGAGTTGATCCGCGCCGAGATCGCAGCTGGCCAGACGCAGGCGGAGTTCGCCGAGCGCGTGGGGGTGTCGGTGGAGACCGTGCGGCGCACCTGGTGGCGGCGCTTTCCCGAGCTGCAACCGGAGCCGATCGGGGCGAGGTCGAAGACCAGCGTGTATCGGATCGGTGATATGGAACGGGTGCGTCGTGCGTGCCAGGGGTTGCCAGTGGAGCCTGCGGGTTCACCGGAGGATCTGCTGACGTGGGATCAGCTGGTCTCGTACTTCGCTGAGGCGGCTGGGCGGGCTCCGGGTGCCGGGCGGGAGGCGATGCAGCGTCGCCGGGCCCAGGGGGTGTGGCCTCTGGGTGTGGTTGGGGCTGATGGGGTGGAGCGGTGGCGGCGAGGTGAGGCTGAGCAGGTGCAGGCGGAGTTGACGGCGCGGGGTGGTCTGGCGCGCGGTTGAGGGGTGGGGCGCGTTGCGGCGCGCCCTTCTCTTCACCCAGCTGCAAGCTACTACTTTAGATGTTATGGTTTTCCTATCGGCACACCCGAGGAGGAAATGAATGGCAAATCTCGCTGGCTTGAATGGCGGACAGGTCTCCGAGCTGCGCAAGGCATGGGACGAGGCTGACAACTTGCGCTCGCTCACCAACACCGTCTACTGGGACGACCGCGAGATGCGCCAGGAAGCATACGAGGCCGCCGACCAGTTCACCGCCCTGTGCACGGCGTACGGCACCACCGAGAACGCTGCCATCGACTACTTCACGGCCAACCGCAGCTAGAGGGGATGCCGCCTTGTACAGGATCATCACACCCGACGCGAAGAGCTTCCCCGTGTCCCTGGAGTGGACCGACATGGGAGGGAAGAGACTGCTAGTGGCAACCCACCCGCGCAGCGCCGGATGGACAGCCAACGCTCTTCGCGCAGCCTCTGAGATCACGGTGGAAAGTACGGGCCCCGGCCCCTGGAAGGTCGATCGCACCGCCACTTCGTTCACAGTCTCCTGCCTCGGGAGCGGCGCCAACGGGTGCGTGTTCGTCAAAATCCTGGACTTTAACTCGCTGCCCTTCAATACCACATCCATGCCCGAAAATGACTAACTACTTTTGATGTCTTGGTTTGTTCTACTGGAGGTTTCATCTTGACTCTCAGTACCGTGTTCACCACCACCAGCGCGGCCCTGCTGCGCGCCTTGTCCGCCACCGAGGACATGCGTCTACTGATCCACCACGGGCGGCTGCTCACCACGCTCAGCGCGCTGCGTTCCACCACCACGACCAAGGCCGCCGACGCCACACCGGTCAGTCTGGTCGTGGACGAGCGGGGCCGCCCGTCCCTGGCCTTCGCCGGATACACCATGCCCCTGGAAGACATGCCGGTAGAGGACTACCCGACCCTGCCCTCTGTCCCTGAGGTCGTGGCCAGGCTGAGCTCGGGCGCCTACATCGACGCGCTCGGACGTGTGGCCCCGTCCGCCGGTACTGACGACACCCTGCCCATGCTCACCGGCGTGAACGCGGTCATCAACGAGAGCGGAGAGTGCCTGTTGGAGGCCACTGACCGTTACCGAGTGGCTCAGGCGACCGTGGTCACCACGGGTGTCGCGGTCCCAGGCACCTACAACATGCCCGCTCGCGCGCTGGTGGGTCTGGCCAAGCACATCAGCGCGGACTCCGAGCTGTCGATTCTGGCCAACGAATCGTCTCTCCCTGGCATCGACCGACTCGTCTACGGGGGGATCAACGCGGACGGCATCACCTACGTCACCACGCTGCTGGCCGGGGAGCTCCCTGCCCTGGACGCGGTCATCACGAAGTCGGTGCCGTTCGGTTCCATCACGGTGGAGACCAAGGCTGTGGTCAAGGGAGTCAAGGCCGCCGCGAAGCTCACCAGTTCCGCCACCGGGCACTCCGCCGCCACGGCCCCGATCGAGCTGCGGGCACACCAGAACGGTGTGGAGATCGCTCCCCAGTCCACGGTCCCGGGGGCGCGGGCGACCGCTCCGGTGCACACCGGACAGGTCAGCGGCCTCCCAGAGCACCGGCTCGTCAATTCCGCGTTGCTCGCCGAAGGGGCGCGCGCGGTCGGCGCTGACCGGGTGAGCCTGCACTACGCGGCCAAGGAAGTTCTTCTGCTCACCGCCGCCGGAGAGCACCCGAGCGACCCCGGCGTCTTCCGCTACTTGCTCAAGTGCATGCGCACCGGCGCCTGATCCTCATGCCCGAACCCTTGGGCCGCCCCCTCCCGCTACGGGGGCGGCCCCTGACCCCCAGGAGACACAATGACCACCTTCGCCCCCGGCACCACCGTGTTGGCCCCCTCTACCCGCCCCATCGAAGGGGCGGTCACGATGCGCCGCGCACGCGTCGCCACGCACATCACCGCGCCCGGCCGAGCCCCCGGCTACCTGGTCGTCTTCGAGGACGGCCAGCGACGCCACGTGACCGCCGGACAGGTCCTGGACGCCCCCGCCCCGTACCCGACCGATTCCCACCTTCACGGGGTGGCACTGCGCGCGGCCACACGCACCAGCCGGGTCCCGGGCCGTGTCAGCGCGATGGTGCGCGCCGTCGCGGCCACCGGCCAAGAGCAGCACGAGCGCACCTACACGAGCGACCCCGGCCAGACCGAGCTGCGCCGACTGATCCTGGGCCGCGCCGCGCACCGGCTCGCGACCGCTCTGGAGTACACCCAGCAGGCCATCAACGAGCCCGAGCTCACCGAGCACCTGAACGACCTGGACCAGATCGGGGTGAACCACCGCGCGTGCGCCTACGACCTGTCCCAGGAAGCCCTGTCGCTGTCCATGGTCGCCGAGGACGTACTGGCGCTGGTGAAGAAGCGGACCGAGATCGCCACCACGATGAACACCTACCTGGAAAGTCACGCCCATGAGGACTGAGCCCTACTCCCCCATTCCCGCCCAGCACATCCCCGAACTGCGCCACACCCTGGTCGACGGCTCACCCCCGCTCGCGCGGGGAAGACCGAACGCGACCCACATCGGGATCCAGGTGATGCGGCTCACCCCCGCTCGCGCGGGGAAGACCCAGGTGTCGACGGTGTCCGGGCTGACGCCCACGGCTCACCCCCGCTCGCGCGGGGAAGACGCGATGGCCTCCTCGGGCAGGTCCGGGGTGGTCGGCTCACCCCCGCTCGCGCGGGGAAGACGCCGCCGTCATCGACGACGCCCGGGACGCCACCGGCTCACCCCCGCTCGCGCGGGGAAGACTCACCCGGCACCCGGAACTGGATCTGCCAGATCGGCTCACCCCCGCTCGCGCGGGGAAGACTCGACCAGGGCCTCACGCTGAGCGGTGAGCGTCGGCTCACCCCCGCTCGCGCGGGGAAGACACGTAGTCGTTGGAGGTCGAGGACAGGTAGAACGGCTCACCCCCGCTCGCGCGGGGAAGACTGGATCATCGGCACCCTCGTCACGCTGTGGGACGGCTCACCCCCGCTCGCGCGGGGAAGACTGGGTGCGCTGGTTCGACGCGATGGAGGAGATCGGCTCACCCCCGCTCGCGCGGGGAAGACAAGGCCAGCGACATCCGCCGGGACCTCCACAACGGCTCACCCCCGCTCGCGCGGGGAAGACCTGCGCGGTCTGCTCAACGTGGACGAACACCACGGCTCACCCCCGCTCGCGCGGGGAAGACCTGGTCCGCACCCTGATCGAGCACCATGTGCCCGGCTCACCCCCGCTCGCGCGGGGAAGACCTGCGCGGTCTGCTCAACGTGGACGAACACCACGGCTCACCCCCGCTCGCGCGGGGAAGACCTGGTCCGCACCCTGATCGAGCACCATGTGCCCGGCTCACCCCCGCTCGCGCGGGGAAGACCTGCGCGGTCTGCTCAACGTGGACGAACACCACGGCTCACCCCCGCTCGCGCGGGGAAGACCTGGTCCGCACCCTGATCGAGCACCATGTGCCCGGCTCACCCCCGCTCGCGCGGGGAAGACCTGCGCGGTCTGCTCAACGTGGACGAACACCACGGCTCACCCCCGCTCGCGCGGGGAAGACCTGGTCCGCACCCTGATCGAGCACCATGTGCCCGGCTCACCCCCGCTCGCGCGGGGAAGACTCCTCGCCCGCCACCACCCCGACGTGCCGAACTGGCTCACCCCCGCTCGCGCGGGGAAGACTTGGCCAGGTCGATGCCGACCACGAACGCGTCCGGCTCACCCCCGCTCGCGCGGGGAAGACGTCTGTTCGCGGCGGGGGCGGGGCGCGGTCGTGCGGCTCACCCCCGCTCGCGCGGGGAAGACTTCACAGACCCGTTCTGTGCTGATTTGGGTAGCGGCTCACCCCCGCTCGCGCGGGGAAGACACTGCCGCTGGTCAGCCAGTCACACCAAGGAACGGCTCACCCCCGCTCGCGCGGGGAAGACCACGATCGCGTTGGCCTACGTCGATGAGGCGACGGCTCACCCCCGCTCGCGCGGGGAAGACCACGATCGCGTTGGCCTACGTCGATGAGGCGACGGCTCACCCCCGCTCGCGCGGGGAAGACGAACGAGCGGGCACCACCGTGGCCGGGCAGGCCGGCTCACCCCCGCTCGCGCGGGGAAGACGGATCCGGCGGGCTGCGGCGGGAACACGGCCGCGGCTCACCCCCGCTCGCGCGGGGAAGACCCGCCGCACAGCGTCCCGGAGTTCGTCCACCGCGGCTCACCCCCGCTCGCGCGGGGAAGACCAGGGCCCCGGCAGGTTCTGGGGTTACTGGCACGGCTCACCCCCGCTCGCGCGGGGAAGACAGCATCCAGTTCCGCCATGCCTGCGACCAGTCCGGCTCACCCCCGCTCGCGCGGGGAAGACACTTCCCGACCTGCACTATTACAAGGCCGTGCGGATTTGTTACACCCCGGGCGGATGTCTCTGCTGCCACTCACTGAACGCGATCAGAGTCATACCATCGAAGTCGATAGGAACACGTCGGCGATGCCCCGCCATGCGAATCTCAAACCCTTGCTCGTTGTCAGCAGAGTAGAGAAGAACAGCCACACCCTCACCCACGCAGGCGCTCGTGGCCTCCCACAATTCACGGCGTACACGGGCGGAGACCGTCCCGACGTAAAGTTCGGGGGTGACTTCCAAGAGCCACCGCGTGAGTGCGCCTCTGAGGTGGTCAGGGATAGCCGTCGCACTGATGGCAATCATGTTCGCCATGTTCAGTCGCCTCCTTGTTCACCGAAGGGGCCAACGTGTGTTCACCACTGGTCGGAGCTGTGGTTGATGGCTCCGGGAACCGAGCCAGAGATGGGATCCCAAAGGTCCACAACCTGTTCTTCAAGGTCAGGCGTGGTCACATCGGCTTGCGGGCGCAGGAGTAGCTGGATATCGGCGACGATGCGCGGTAGCAGCGCGAAAAGGCGCAACTCCTCCCTGAACTGCACCCTGGCCCGCTGTTCCGGGTTGGACGAAGCATGCAGGGAGAAGGCCAAGGGGATGGTCAGTTCGGCCTTGTACAGGTCGGCGACGTCGTAGATGAACGCCTGTTGGTTGCCGCTGTGAATGAACCCAAGGGCGGGAGAGCAGCCGAGCGCCACCACCGCTGCGTGCACGATGCCATAGAGGCAGGTGTTGGCGGAAGACAGGGCCCGGTTGACGGGGTCCTGCTCGTCCCAGTCCTCGGGATCGTAGGAGCGTTTGAATCGGGCTAGCTTGTATTGCTGAGCGAAGAGTCGATACAGAGCCCTGACACGTTGGCCCTCCATGCCCCGCAACTGGGCCACGTTCTTGTCACCAGCGACGACGCCGGGCCCGAATCGCCGTTCGTACATTCTTTTGGCAACGGCCAATCGTTCGGTGTCATCGGCCCAAGCTCGGACTTGGTGCTCCAACCAGGTAGTGCTCAATGAGCTGGGAACCATGGCCGAGTAGGTACGTACACCACCGGAACCACTGATCAGGACCGTGGTTCCGTGGCGAGCGAAGGCGGTCAGTGCCCGCGCCGTGATGGAGGTTCCCGGCCCCAGCAGTACACAACTGAGTGCCGCTGTGGGCAGGTAGACCAGTTCTTTGCCACGCTCTTCGGTTTCAACTTGAGCGCAGATCCCGGTGTCGTCCTGGTATACGCGCACGATGTCCAGGTACAGGAAGGACAGCGAGTCGGCGATACGGGGAAGCATCGCCACGGTGGGTGCCGCCAGGCGGTGTCGCGCGTTCTTGCTCATTGGGGCCCGCGTGCGGGAGCGAGGCTGAGCAGCCCGCACCCGTAGGCCTTGCCGCGGCCAATACCTGTACCGGTGCGTTCCCGCAGCAACGACGCGTCGATGATCTGCGCGGTGCCTTCGAAGAGGGTGCGGGCGTGGCGGATCTGATGCTTGCCCTCTTTGCGTTCACCGCGTGCGGCGTCCAAGACTTGGGATCGAAGACGGTGGATACGCAAGCCGGAGGCCTCGGCCTGCCGGGTCCACCACTCATCCGCGGCCTTTCCCTCCAGGGCCAGGACCGAGCCGACCTTGTCCTTGGCTCGGGTGGTGTGACCAGGACGACGTACGGCGTTGGCGGCGATCCGGTAACGCACGTACCGGCCCGGTTCCAGTGCGCTCATCAACGGACCCAGGTCTTTGCTCTGCCCCGTCCCGTAATCCCCGGGCAGACGACTCAGCTCCGGTTCGCGGTTGCTCTGCAAGAACACCTGGGGCCCTCCGGGGGTGTCCTCGACACGGAAGAGCACACCGAAGGTCTTACGGGCCTCAGAGCCGACGCCGTCCGGGAACAAAGACATGAGGCGATGATGCATCCCCACTGCGCTGGACAGGTCTCGGCGTGCTTGACGTGAACTCTGGTCGAGCCGGATCCGGGTGATCCAGTGCGTCATGGGTTGATCCTTTCGTCCTCTGGTCGCTTGTGCTGGTGCAGGTAGGAGTCGATGGCCTGGAGGTAGTTCACTCCCAGCCCCGCGTATCGGTGCTCGGGCAGGCGAAGCTCACGCCGATAGAGGGGGCGCGTGCGATAGGAGCGGTGGTCGGTGTGGAAGGTGCGGGGGTCATCGTCGATTTCTCCACTGGGGTCGGCTCCACTGGCCGCGTGAGCGTCCACCTGGTGCTCGGCGGTGGTGGGCAAGCGCGTGTCCAGCGGCGCATCGCCGTAGAAGAGGACGTGGGCGCCGTCGGCCCGTGGGGTGTGGTCGCGCGTGCGGTGCAGGGGCAGGTGCACCAGGTGTTGCCAGGGGGCCAAGGTGTGTCCGAGGAAGTGCGGCCCGGTGGGCGGGCAGGAGCGCCGCCCCAGGTAGGGCGCCCACCGGGGGGCACGTAGCGCTTGCGCGCAGGCGTGGACCAGGTCAGCGTCTTCCTGTGACGCGGTCAGGGCCACGGTGAATGCGGCGTCTTGAAGGTAGGAGCGGTGGGAGAGCAGGGTGGCCTGCTTGGTGCCGCGTTTCCTTCCTTCGGCGGTGGTGACGGTCTCCTTGGCTGGCAGTCCACCACCGACGGTGTGCAGGTCGCGGAGCACGTGCCCAGGTCGGTCGGCACGGACGGTGAGGGAGAGTCGCCTCAGGTCGTCGACAGGTTCGTCGCGGCGGCGGCCCAGGGCGGAGCTGAGCAGGCCCAGGACCCCGGAGCGGGTGGGGAACAGGGCGGTGTCGCGTTCGTTGTAGTGGCTGCGCTGTCCCCAGGATTGCAAGGGTCCGGCCAGGTGTAGGAGCAGCCCGGGGGTGGGCTCGTTGGGGGGTTGGTCGTTCATGATTACTGCTCCGTGGGCAGGGCTGCGTCGAGCGCGTGCTGGATGAGGGCGTCCAGGGAGTCGTGCTGGTCGCCCAGGCCCTGCAGTGATGCGGTGTGCGTGCCGGTCCACCCGCTTTGGAGGAGTCCGCGTGCGCCGAGCATTCGGTGTGCGGCCGTGGCGTATTCGGTCAGTTTGGTGATCGAGGGGCGGGCGTAGCCTCCGTCGCGTCCGACCGGGACGGGTTCTTCGAAGGCGGCGGCGAAGGAGACGGGCCGGTCCGAGCGCACCACGAGGTGTGCCACGTCAGGGATGGTGTGCGGTGCGGTGGCGGTCTTCTTCGCCTGGGGGATCGACAGGATGAACGCCTCCAGGAAAGCAGCCGTCAGTTCCTTGGCCGAGGCGTGGTCTCCCTTGAGGTTGCGCAGGAGGTCGTCCAGGTCCACGGTCGCGTACCGGTAGAACACGCCAGCACTGAACTCAGTGTTGCCCATGTGCGCGCTACCGGTGGTGTCCTGCCAGGCGTCGGTGATGTCGTCCACTGCGGCGAAGTAGTCGATTTCGGTGTCGGTGGCGTGGGTGGTGAAGGCGTGTGCGGCCTGCACGGCTCCGTCCACACCCGCGTCGTCGATTTCGGCGAGCATCCGACCGAAGAGGTGGATGACGCCGTTGGTGGAGCGCAGTACCCTGTCGATCTCCTCCTTGGGCAGGACGCTCTTGCCTGCCTTCTTCATGTCGGAGGCCTTCTCGATGGTCTCCCGGTGCGCTTCGGCTAGGTCCGCGAGTTCGGTGATGGCGGGCGCGGGCACGTACACCATGGCGTTGGTGGACCAGGCCGGGACGTCCTCATTGGGCGCCTCGGCCTTGATGCTGGATCCGGTCGCGATGTGCTGACCGGCACGGCGGGCCAGATCCTGGGGCCACTTGCGGTCTTGGGACAGGACCTGTTCGACCGCCTCCCCGATGCGTCGGGTGCGCACCGCAGCTTGGCCGGTGATGCGCTGGAAGTCGGTCCGGGTGGCGCGCTTCCAGCTCTGGCTGCTGACCCGCGTGCGCGTCCTGCCGCCGAATTCGACCTGCTTGACCGAGTTGGTGTCGTCGCGGTTGAGGTTGGCGTAGGGGATGCTCTGGAGCAGGTGGATGTCGATGAAGCGTCCGGGGACGCGCGGGTTGTGGTCCATGGGGGTTCTCTCTTTCGCGATGCGGAGGGTGTACGGACTCGTGGTGGCCAAAGGTCTGGTCAGGTGCCGGGTACCGGGGTCGGGGAGGTGTGGTCGTCGGCTTGTTGGGCGGCTTGGCGCTCGTCGGCGAATCGGGCCCGGTAGAAGTCCTGGAGCCAGCGTCGGGTGACCCCCCCGCGGTGGCGCTGCCATTGGCGCAGCTCGGTCAGCAGCCGGGCGTAGTCGATGTCCACCTCGGCGTTTTGGAGTTGCCGGACGGTGGAGGGCAGGTGGCGGTGCAGGCCCTCGACGCTCTGTTTGGTCAACAGGGTGATGCGCGCTTCGGCCGCACTTTGCCTGATGCCCTTTCTGGTTCCTTGGGCGACCGCCTTGGCCAGGGTCGCGCCCAGGCTCGTGCCGTAAAGGCCCTGGTCATCGCAGCGTTTGCGCGCGGTGGCGAGCTGGTCTGAGGGGAGCAGGGCGATCATGGACGCGACCGCGTAGTAGTGGCGTTGGACGTCTTCTTGTTGGATCACCCAGTCGGGGAGCAAGGGGCCGACGATGCGGTGCATGCGCGGAACGCGGTCCGGGGGCTTGCCCAGGCCGCTGCGCAACGCCGCACGAGCGCCGCGGTCCTCGGCGCACCGTTGCATGATCTTGCCTACGAAGGCGCGCGCGGCGACGGTCGCGTTCGAGGGGGCCTCGGGGGCCGGGGCGGCCTGCGGGAGGGTGTCCGGAGTGGGCCGGTGGTGCTCGCTCATGCTGTCCTCTTCTTCTTGGGGGAACCCCCGTACAAGTCGATGCGGGCCTGCTCCCGTGCTCGTGCGCCGCGGGCGATGGTGGCCACGGGGGCGGTGGCCTCGTCGTAGGCTCGCTCGGCGAGACGTCGGAAGGCGGCTGGCATGTCGTCCCAGTCGCGGGTGCGCAACCGGCGCCAGAACTCGGTCTCGGCGGCGGGCCAGTACCGTGCGGCTGCTTTGCGGGACCAGGCGCAGGGGGCGAGCTTGGAGGCGTCGGTGTACAGCATCCAGGCGCGTTTGGTGGCGGTGTCGAGCCTGCGTCCGGCGCGTTCGCCCCACCACTGCATGTGCTCCACATGGCGGGTCTGGTCGATGTCGAGGTCGCGTCGCTCCATCAGGTCCAGGACCGGGGGTGTGGAGGCGGAGACGAACTGTCGGTCCTTGGCCTGGCCGTCCTGGTCGAAGCCCAGCGACCTGACCTTCATGGTTTCCGAGGGTGTCTCGGACAGCAGTTCGGCGGCGGTGGTGAAGATGGTCGGGCGCCGTGCCTGGCGCTCCCCCACCGCGTCCAGGCGCAAGAGCGCGTCCATGTCGCGCCACAGTGCCCGGTCCGATTCGGCAGGCCGCGGGTAGGGGTTACCGTCTTTGCTGATCTGCCAGATGAGGTAGTCGTCGCCGCGCGGCATCTTGTTGCGATAGGCCCAGGTGACGTAGGCGTTGGCGGTGTGCTCGCCGTCGGCGTCGGGTGTGAGTAGCAGGGCGTGTTGGGAGCGGGCGGTCAGGCCCGAGCAGGGTCCGTTGATGAGCTCTCGCGGACGGAGTGGATCCGGTAGCTCAGGCCATTCCCAGGGGCACAGGTCCTGGGTGGGGTCGACGGTGGCGGAGGGTCGGGGGACGCCGGCCAGCAGGCTTTCGAACAGCGACTTCCCTTCCGGGTGGTAGGACAGGGTGCCGCGCAGGGGGCCGGCGCTGGTGTTGCCAGCGCTGACCTCGCCGACGGTGCGGATCGCGCAGGTGCCGGAGGGGCCGTAGTAGTTCCAGATCAGGAGGTGGAGCAGGGCCTGATCGGAGGTGGGCAGTGAGGGGTTGTGAGGGCTGGCGTGGGAGAACCAGGAATGGTTGCCGCCGGAGGGGCGGGTGGTGATGAGCTTGTTCACGCCGGCCGGTTTGGTGCACTGTGTGCTCAGCCGCGCGTCCTGCAAGAAGGGCCGCTCCGGATGGTAGAGCCAGAAGCGCTCGGAGTACCGGTCGAGGTAGGCGTCGATGCTGTGCTCATCGAACCGGCCCCTTTCGAGGATGTCGAAACGCCGAACGTCCCAGGAGGACGCGGCCCTCTCCCCCGGTTGGCGGTGGTCCAGGCCGGTGATCCGCAGGGTCAGCGCGTACAGGACGCGCATCATGGCTGAGGCGGCTGGGGGCAGGGGGATGGCCAGGTTGCTGATCTCGTGGGCGTGCACGAGCAGGTCCCTGATTCCGAGGAGTTCGGGGCGTTGCGGTGCGGTGGCGTCCGGGTGCCACCGCACCGGTACGCAGGGTCGGGTCGTGAGAGGGAATCGCGGATCTGGCGAGGTCATCACACCTCCGAGGGGTGGGCTAGAGTCGGGTCCCTCCCCGCGCACATGACGGGGGTGAGCCGATGGCGTGCTGGAAAATAGCCCCAGACGGCCGTTCCTCCCCGCGCGAGCGGGGGTCTCGCCCCGCCTCAGGACCCTGAGGCGGGGCGACTTCTCGCACTGTAGCAAGATGGCCTGCTGGAAGTGGGGGCTTTTGGTTACTTCTTTTCCAGGCCTACGTCGGAGAGCTCCAACTGGTGCTCGCCGACCGTGCAGACCCATCGGTTGGTGGCCTGTGGGCGCATCGGCAAGAGCACGAGGTCGGCAAGGGCGGGGCGTCTGGTCCAGGGGGTGGGGGGCTCATGGGAGGCGTTGCGCCCTTGGAGCCAGCGCCCGGGGACGGGGATGCTGTGGCGGGCCACCAGGACGGCTTCCTCGCGGGTGAGTCCTCGCCTCTGCCCGGGGAGCCCGACCTGGCCCTGGGGGTCGAGGGTGAGGGTGCCATCGGGCTGGGTGTAGGCGCAGACCGCCCGGCCCGAGTCGGCGCCCAGGCGGGTGGTGATGAGTTCCTCGTCCACCGGGTGCGAGCCCTGGTTGCTCAGATCGGCCAGGTCCATCAGGTCATAGGGCGCGGGGATGAGCACCATCTGGGCGACGTGGTGTTCAGCCTGTTCCTGGGCGTGGCGCGTTCCGTCGTGGTTGGTGAGTGCGGTGCGCTCGTCGGGGCTGTCCAGGCGGTCGGCGAAGTCGTCGGCGTAGACGGCGTCGATGAGTTCCTGCACATCCTGGGGGATGTTGATGCCGTGCTCGGCTCGGTCGGCGAGGATACGACCGGTGCGCAGCAGCAGTGAGGTGTCATGGACTTTGCCCCAAGTGCGGGGTGGCTCGAGAGTTCCGTCGTTACCCACGGGTTCCAAGACCATGAGTCGGGGGGTCTGGCCCATCCCCGGGGATCGATCCTGGCGCGCGTGGCGCATGCAGCGCCCGGCGCGCTGCAGGAGTTGTGCCAGTGCGGCCGCATCGCTGATCACTTGGTCGAAGTCCAGGTCCAGGGATTGCTCGACCACGGAGGTGGCGACCAACACAGCGGGGGCTGGGCGACGACCTGGGGGGTCGTCTGGACCGGGTTTACCGAACATGGCCTCGACGTCATCGGTGATGCGTGCTCGCTGCCAGGCGGGGTAGCGCGAGTGCAGCAGGCGCAGGTTGTCACCGGCGTTCAGGGCTGGGAAGGACGCGTTGAGGAACCTGTAGGTGCGCTGGGCCTCCTCGACCGTGGTGCAGCAGACCAGCACACACCCGTCGGCGGCCAATACCGGGGCCACGAGGCGCAGGAGCGTGTGTCGGCGTGTGCCCGGTTGCGGTGGTTGGTGGTCGGCTTCGGTGACGTCCCAGCGCACCTGATGGGTCTGGATCTGCAGGCGACGCTGTCTGCTGCTGGGGACCTGGCGCGGGGTTGTGAGGCGACCGGTCGTGGCATCGACGTAGACCCATCCCGGGTAGGTGGGCTGGATCTGTTGGGGTTCGAAGTGGTGGGCGCCCCGACGGTAGGCCTCGACCAAGGACGAGGCGGTCCGACCCGCCAGGGTCGCCGAGAGCAGGATGACCGGCGCGCCCAGAGCACCGAGCCATTCCAGGAGCCGCACGAGCAGGGAATGCATCCAGGGACCGTAAGCGTGCGCCTCGTCGACGATAAGTACCTTGTTGGCCAGACCCAGCAGGCGCAGCATGTTGAAGCGTGCGGGCAGTACCGCGGTCAGTGCCTGATCAATGGTTCCGGTCGCCAGGGGCGCCAGCAGCCCCCGCCGGGAAGTGTTCAACCAACGTCCCGCCTCGGTGCGAGTGCGGGTCTCCTCGGTGATCACCGCGTTTGAAGCCTCGGGGGTACGGTCGGCCGCCAAGGGCTGGGCGAGCCAGGACATGCTGTGCACCAACGTGAGCGCTGTGTCTCCGACCACGTTCGCCCCGATGAAGTCACGGACACGTCGGTGCATGGCGTCGGCGGTGGCCATGGTGGGCAGAGCGAAGAGCAGACCCGACGCTCCCGAAGCCCGGGCCATGATTCCCGCTGCGTGGAGCGCGGCCTCGGTCTTGCCGTCGCCGGTGGGCGCGGTGATCATGAGCAGGCCGCCCCCTTTGCCCGCCAGGTCGGGGAGCCGATCGGCCAGGTCGGCTTGGAGCTGGTTGGGTGTGGAGATGTGGGGGAACTGGTCCGCGAAACTGCGGTCAGGGAAGGTAGCGCGTCCCAGGCGTGCGCGTTGGACGATGTCGGGGGCTCGTTGGACCATGCTCGCCCAGTGTTGGGACAGGGCTGCTTCGGTGGGTTCCCAGCCTTGTCGGGGAAGGTTGTCCAGGACGACTTCCTCTTGGCTGGCCAGCCAGTCCGCGGCGACCGTTAGGCCCGCGACCACGCCCACGACGTCGCCGGGTAGCGGTGAATTCAGGATGGTGTCGGCACCGGTGAGTCTGCGCAGAACTGCCAGGTGTGCTCGGCGCTGCTCGTCCCATTTGGTACCGCCGAGCGCTGGGGCCCACCGATCGATAGCTCTGAGGCGCTTTCGGTCCAGTGCCGGGTGGAAACGTCCGTGGTGGCCGCCTAGTAGCTGCGCGATCTGGTGTGCCGGTGAGCGGGTCGTCGGACTGCGCCGGGGATAGCCCAGTTCAGCGAACAGGACGGTCAGTGCCCAGTGGGTGGCGGCATCGTGTCCCAGGGTTTCGTGTGAGAGATCCTTCTGGACCAGGTAAGCGGGGTCGTGCTGCAGGGTCGCGTAGCTGGAGGGGTCTTTTTCTTGGAAAAGGGGGCTTATCTTGCCGATGTCGTGAAGGCCTGACCAAAAGGACACGAGGCTTCGACAGGTCGATTGGGGCAGGCCGAGCCGTTGTGAGATCTGTTCTTGGATCTGTTTGCTCAGTAGTCCGTCCCACAGTGCTCCTGCGACGGCGGCCACGTCACTGAGATGACAGATGAGGGGGTAGGGCGCGGGAAGACCCTTACTCTTGCCCCATAGGCGTGCATCCAGGTGTTCACTCACTGGGCGTCCTGTCCTTTGAATCGATGCTCTCCCTGGATGCTGGTGTATCAACAGGTTCCGACAATCCGCGAGCCCGAGCTCCGGCAGACCAGGCGCTGATTCGATAGCGTCAAAGGCGATCGGACATCCCGTGAAGGAGACCCGGGTCACTTGACACCTCCCGCCTTGAGATCACAAAACAGCAACAGGAGACCTCAGGCGCAGGTCAGGAAGTGTGGTCCCCGCGCGAGCGGGGGTGAGCCGTCCGAGCCCCTCCAGGGCGCGGTGCAGCTTGCGTGGTCCCCGCGCGAGCGGGGGTGAGCCTTGGTCCTGCCCTCGAACGGAGACACGATGCCCGTGGTCCCCGCGCGAGCGGGGGTGAGCCGGTAGCAGTCCTGGCCCCGCAGAAGGAAGGAATGTGGTCCCCGCGCGAGCGGGGGTGAGCCGGTAGCAGTCCTGGCCCCGCAGAAGGAAGGAATGTGGTCCCCGCGCGAGCGGGGGTGAGCCGCCGTGGCCGACAGCTCCCGCACCCTGGACCCGGTGGTCCCCGCGCGAGCGGGGGTGAGCCGTGGTCAGTCATGATGTCGGACCCGTCGTGGTTGTGGTCCCCGCGCGAGCGGGGGTGAGCCGGCCCAGCGGCCGCCATCGCGCGCCCAGGAGGGGTGGTCCCCGCGCGAGCGGGGGTGAGCCGATGGTCGGCCCGGTCGTCTTCGCCGGGTGGGCGTGGTCCCCGCGCGAGCGGGGGTGAGCCGACTCATCAGCGGGCGTCCTTCCGGGTGAGTTCGTGGTCCCCGCGCGAGCGGGGGTGAGCCGGCAACTACGGGTACAGCCTCAACGCGGCCGTCGTGGTCCCCGCGCGAGCGGGGGTGAGCCGTCGAGTGCCCATCCCGGCGCAGGTCGGCAACGGTGGTCCCCGCGCGAGCGGGGGTGAGCCGGCTCAGGACGTTCGGGGGTGCCGCATCGAGGGGTGGTCCCCGCGCGAGCGGGGGTGAGCCGTCCACTCCAAGCCGTTTCTACGCTCGGGGGCGGTGGTCCCCGCGCGAGCGGGGGTGAGCCGGGACGCGCACAGGTTGGGCAGGTGCACGGTGAGTGGTCCCCGCGCGAGCGGGGGTGAGCCGCGTCTCGGGGTCGGGCTCGTGGTCCTGGACCTGTGGTCCCCGCGCGAGCGGGGGTGAGCCGTTCTCGTCCTCCCTCCCGGACGGACGGGCTGGGTGGTCCCCGCGCGAGCGGGGGTGAGCCGGGGGTGCCCGTGTCCGGGACGAAGGTGCTGTGGTGGTCCCCGCGCGAGCGGGGGTGAGCCACCGCCGGTTCCCTGCGCGACGGCCGCGAGGTGGTGGTCCCCGCGCGAGCGGGGGTGAGCCGGAGGCCGCCCTCAAGGAGGCCGCCGAGAAGGTGTGGTCCCCGCGCGAGCGGGGGTGAGCCGTGGGAGCGGGTGACGGTCCGCACCGGCGCGTCGTGGTCCCCGCGCGAGCGGGGGTGAGCCGTCCGCCCGGACCGGGCCGAGGAACGCGCCGAGTGGTCCCCGCGCGAGCGGGGGTGAGCCGAAGCAGGCCCGTGAAGCCGGTGACCAGGGGCGGTGGTCCCCGCGCGAGCGGGGGTGAGCCGCGTGTTCCGGTCCCCCTCCGCCGAGCGGTGGAGTGGTCCCCGCGCGAGCGGGGGTGAGTCGGCCAGCCCGGCCCCGGAGGCCGCGACGGTCGTGTGGTCCCCGCGCGAGCGGGGGTGAGCCGCCGCCGCCGGTCGATCCGACCCCGCGGCCCACGTGGTCCCCGCGCGAGCGGGGGTGAGCCAGCGTCAGTACGCGGAGAACGTTGCGGAGACCCGTGGTCCCCGCGCGAGCGGGGGTGAGCCGGGTCAGATCGCTCGGAACCTTGCATTCCCGCAGTGGTCCCCGCGCGAGCGGGGGTGAGCCGCGCAACGGGTCGTTCTACACGCGGGACACCCGGTGGTCCGCGCGCGAGCGGGGGTGAGCCGATCCACTGAACACCGCAGGGCCGGGAGAACACGTGGTCCCCGCGCGAGCGGGGGTGAGCCGACGCGGCATGAGCCACGACCTGACCGGGGCCCGTGGTCCCCGCGCGAGCGGGGGTGAGCCGCCCGCGGAGAACGGTGGGGGTGAGGGCTGATGGTGGTCCCCGCGCGAGCGGGGGTGAGCCGCACCACCATGCACAGGATCGTCCTCCCCTCCGGTGGTCCCCGCGCGAGCGGGGGTGAGCCGTGGATGCAGGGCCTTCCTGCCGGCCACGTCACCTGGTCCCCGCGCGAGCGGGGGTGAGCCGATACCGGACGCTGGCCCGATGATGGGGACCATGTGGTCCCCGCGCGAGCGGGGGTGAGCCGTGATCGCTCCGGCGCCGATCGTGCGCGCCCAGGTGGTCCCCGCGCGAGCGGGGGTGAGCCGCTGGACGAGCACGGCCAGTGGGCGGCGATCTGGTGGTCCCCGCGCGAGCGGGGGTGAGCCGCTGGCCGACCAGGTCCGGTGTGATCCGCAGCAGTGGTCCCCGCGCGAGCGGGGGTGAGCCGTGGACGAAGCGTTCGCGCGCCTGGTGGGCCTGGTGGTCCCCGCGCGAGCGGGGGTGAGCCGGCGGTGGCCAGGACCGGTTCTCGACGGTCTTTGTGGTCCCCGCGCGAGCGGGGGTGAGCCGTTCACTGGCCTGTGGTTCCGCCGGTTCATCCTGTGGTCCCCGCGCGAGCGGGGGTGAGCCGCGCCTGGACCACGGTGCCCTGACCGAGGAGCGGTGGTCCCCGCGCGAGCGGGGGTGAGCCGTACATCTCCCCGCCGGTGAACTGGGCCGCACTGTGGTCCCCGCGCGAGCGGGGGTGAGCCGCAGCTGCCCAAGCCGCTGCTGGCGCAGGCGGGGTGGTCCCCGCGCGAGCGGGGGTGAGCCGGCGTATATGCGCCATAGGAGGCGAACACAGATGTGGTCCCCGCGCGAGCGGGGGTGAGCCGACCACCGAGGGCGTGCGGATCTACCCCGAGCAGTGGTCCCCGCGCGAGCGGGGGTGAGCCACCCCACCTGCCCGGCCTGGCCCGACGAGATCGGTGGTCCCCGCGCGAGCGGGGGTGAGCCAGGGCGGCACCGCCGCCTTCTCCGGCGGCGCCCCGTGGTCCCCGCGCGAGCGGGGGTGAGCCGCGCGTCGGGTCGGGGTGGACGGCCGTGGGCCGGTGGTCCCCGCGCGAGCGGGGGTGAGCCGGTCCACGGCAACGACTGCCGCGGTTCCTCGGTGTGGTCCCCGCGCGAGCGGGGGTGAGCCGTGTCGCGACAATCATGCGCCTCCTGAGGAGGCGTGGTCCCCACGCGAGCGGGGGTGAGCCACTACGGCCCCTACTTCCCCGGCGCGGAGTGGGGTGGTCCCCGCGCGAGCGGGGGTGAGCCGTAGCCACCGAGCCCGCCACCACCCCTACCGGTGTGGTCCCCGCGCGAGCGGGGGTGAGCCGTGTCGTCCCATACGACCCGGCGCTCGGGGTCGGTGGTCCCCGCGCGAGCGGGGGTGAGCCGTGTCGTCCCATACGACCCGGCGCTCGGGGTCGGTGGTCCCCGCGCGAGCGGGGGTGAGCCGTGAGGGAAGAACATCGGCCGCCCGTCGGGGGCGTGGTCCCCGCGCGAGCGGGGGTGAGCCGGCTGTCCCCGAGCTCACCGAGACCGACGTCATGTGGTCCCCGCGCGAGCGGGGGTGAGCCGGTCTTGCCCATGCGGGGCTTGGCGCCGATGAGGTGGTCCCCGCGCGAGCGGGGGTGAGCCGCCCGGAGGAGGTCGTCCGGTCCCTTCAGGAGAGTGGTCCCCGCGCGAGCGGGGGTGAGCCGATCCTGGAGAGCTACCCGGCCGAGTGGGTCGTGTGGTCCCCGCGCGAGCGGGGGTGAGCCGCCCGGCGGCTGCCGGTAGGTAGTAGTAAACGTGTGGTCCCCGCGCGAGCGGGGGTGAGCCGGGCGGCCGTCTGGTCCGTGCGCCCGCCGGGGAGGGGTCCCCGCGCGAGCGGGGGTGAGCCGCTTGCGAGTGGAGGCCGGAGCAGCCGCGGAGCGTGGTCCCCGCGCGAGCGGGGGTGAGCCGTGATGGGTCGAGCGGTTCGGCGTAGTCCAGGAGTGGTCCCCGCGCGAGCGGGGGTGAGCCGCCCCCACCCGACGCCCACCTCCAGGCCGATGCGTGCTCCCCGCGCGAGCGGGGGTGAGCCGCGCGAAGCGAAGTCGAGGCCGACCCCGAACAAGTGGTCCCCGCGCGAGCGGGCCTGGGCCGACACCCGCACAAGGTCGAGCGCTCGATCGCCTGGGTGGGTTCCTACCGCAGGCTGAAAGTGCTCTGGGAGCGCAAGGCCCGCACCATCCTGGCCATACTCGGCATCGCCTCTATCCTCATCTGCTGTAAACACCTAGCCAAGCACGCTGTGAGCTTTTGAGATGAGCTCTAAGAACATGCACTTGATCGCCTATGCCGATGAGTCGTTCCTCGGACATGACTACCGAGTGTGTTGAGTGGTGGCTACGGCTGCGGTTTACCCCTTCCACTTGGAGGAGGCCCGTCACGCCACGATTGACCTGCGCGGCGCCCGCAGCATCGGCAAGACCCAATGGACTCAGATGGAAGCCTTTGCTGCAAGCCCGACTCTGGCGCCCTGGGCCTGGCGCCCTCGGGAGGGCTCGAACCCAACCTTCTAATCCGTAGACAGTGGATGGCAGGACCAATATCCACAGCTCAGCGAGGTTACGCAGGAAACCCGGAAGTTGCCCGTTCCACGTAAATTCCGCAGCCTGACGAACAACCCCGAGCATGCCACAGCCCCACTTCCTCGAGGCACCGACACGGCTCGTCGGGCCAGCCGCGACAGCGCCTCACGTTCACCGGACGATGCCGACGGTGCTCGGTGGCCTCCGCCCTCACGGCAGGGGCGTCTCAGGGGGACTACGGCTGCGATCAAGCCCTCGAAGCCGCTGCGCATTCCCACGTTCGTGACTGGATCACCGAGCATGTGGTGTCGGCCACTCGCGATCAACCGACCGTCATGCCAAATCCCACACCTACACGAGTTCGTAGAGCAAGGGACAGCAAAAGCGAAGCCTGCGCGGAGAACGACGGATATTCGGGAATCGCCCCGGAGAGTTCTGTCGGCGTCAACCCAGTGGAGCCTCCTCCATCCGGATGACATCGTCCAGCGAGCCCGAACAGGCCTGATCAAGCAGATCCCGGAACTGATCCAGGCTCATCTGCACCCGCTGACCGAAGGCGTCAGTCAGCATGATCCGCTTCTCTTCGGGGACTTCCTCGTCGATCCACAGCTGTGGTCAGCCGCAGTTGCAGTTTCCCCAGAACGTGGCCAGCGGTTCGATTGACTTGTCGTTACTCATGTGATCACCTCAAACCGGTTCCTACCTTCGATTCCATAGCGGCAATCGGCCCCGCAGGCCAGAGAACCATCTCCACCCAGACGAGAACCCGAGGTTGGGTTTGAACGACTGGAGAATGCCCTTCACTTCGGTTATGCACAGAAAATCATGCTTCGTGGACTCCTCGTAGCCAAGCACGGGAGCAAACCCGAGCTAACCATCGGATTCGCACCGCGCTTGCGTGCTCCGTTTGTGCTCCGCAGTTTTTGACCGGGACGTCACCGGGCGGCACGACGTGGCACAGAACGGCATCCTGTTTCGGATGGCGCGGGACGGAACGGTACGTAGTGACACGTGGCGGTACGCGACCATAGAACTTCTAATCCGATGGTTCTGGATTACTTCAGGAGGCGCCAGAGACTGAGATCCACAAACACCCGTCACCGAAGCCCGACTATCGGACACCGTCACGTACGGAATCCGAAGGCGTCTTCGTATGTAAGTGCGTGCGACGCTCACCGAGCGCACCGGACTCGCCTTCAGACACCTCATTGCGCAGCCGCAATCCGCACTCCTTTACCAGTCGCCCCCAGTGTTCCCTCCGACCAAAGCGATCAGCGATCTGCGCACTGGTGGGCAACGCCCCTGTCACGCCTTCTCGATCCAACACCCATCGCCAGGCCCAAGCCTGATCTCCTGGGCCCCCGGGTCGCACCTGGACCACTTCACCAACCTGCGCCACCGCGTCGGTCGCCGTTGGCGGGATCGGGAGTCAGCTATCGGCGGCCAGTGGTGGCTACGCACCCTAGGGGCGGGTGCTGATCCGCGTGGTGCTGGGGATGTCACGACGAGTCTTGGTCACGTTCCGCCAGCCACACAGCTGCAGGAATGAAAGCAGGGTCCGCAGGAGTGATGGCATAGAGCTCCACCACACTTGGGGATGGCTCTCCGAAGGGGACCATCTCAAAGATAAGGCCCTCGGAGTCGGTTCCGATAGCCCGATGTTCCCAGATGCGATAGTCGCGGGCTTGGACCACGTGTGTGCGATGGACGATCGACGCCAGCTTGGGGCAGGCCCGCAAGCTGAAGGCCAGACAGGTCGGGTGGGCGGGAGCTTCGAAGTAGTAGCGAGTGGAAATGTCGGCCACCGGCCAAACACACACCTGCCCTGGCTCGATGTGGGTGCCACAAACGGTGCAGCGGCGCTCGGTGACAGCCTGTCGTTGCCGGTTGGGGCATGCGGAGCCGAACAGCGGATGGCCCTTGCCTACCTTGCAGGTGCACACCAGGACGGGCCCGCCCTCGCGCTGGACTACGTGGTCGGATCCTTTGCTCCACTGGACGGTCCACGGCACGGGTGTGGTCCCAACCCGGGGCAGGCGAGCGATCTGGGGTGGCATGGGGTGGTTGTTCATAGGAGTTCTCCAGGAGAAGTGGAAAGGTTCAGCACAGGCCCAGGTGGCGGTTTATCGCGGCGCGAACGTCCGTCTCCGCGATGCGAACCCATGCGGATTCGTCGGTGCTGGTGCCGATCACTGCGGACGTGCCCAGCCCCCACAGGGCGCACGAAGTGGCCAGCGTTGCCGCCGCGATCGGGTGGGTGGCGCGTAGGCGCCAGGTGAGACGGTTCGGATCGATACCGCGCTCGTGCAGCCCCCGGATCAAATGCATGGCACGGGTTCCCGACCATGCTTGCGGGTCTTCGACCACTGCGGTTGGGTGCAGTTGGTGAGCCCAGCTGGCATCGCGGTCCGGTCCGACCAAGGGTTGTGTGGGAGCAGGAGTTGATGCCCCGGGTTGGGACCGAGAGTGCAGGGGGTTGAGGATGTGGCCGAGCACGTCGCACCGTGCGCAGACGTGCCTGTCCGTGACCAGATCGGTGAGGCATTCCCTGAGGGCCAGGACGCCGATGCTGCGAGCGGCGTCGATGGTGGCGCGTTCGGTTGCCACTCGGTCGGGGGCGATGAGTAGGTTTCCCGTCCACTGGAAGAAGGGCAGCCAGAGGTGGTGCAGGCGGGGCCAGATGTAGGCGCCCAGGTTCCAACGGGTGTAGAGCTCGCGTAGGAAGGCGCCCTCGTCCAGTTCGACGAGTTCGGCCATGGGGCGGGGCGCCTGCTCGTGATCGAGTGCGTCGAACAAGGCCATGCTGGCGACCATGCTCATGGGGATCTCGATTCGCGAGGGTCCGTGAGCCTTGCGCCAGGCTGCTGCGATCGTGGCGCCCAAGAGGGCGGCCTCATTTTCCATGGTCAGAACTCCCGTCAGAATCGGGTGTAGCGCGGATCGAATGTCGACACGGGGGCGGGGCGCCATCCGTGGGCGATCAGGTGGGTGAAGAGGTCGATGGCGGCGGCTCGTCCCGCTTCGCGATCTGGGTGGATCTGCCTGACTGCGGTTCCCCAAGGCCCCGCGGTGAGGAACAGGTGCCAGGACTCGCGATGTACCCACAGGCACAGAGCGCATCGCTGGTGTTCTCGGATCAGGTGATGAACCGCTGGTCGCTGCGAGGCAAGCCGGACCGCCTGGTTCAGGCGCGTGCGTGTCCACTCGGCGCCAGGTACGCGGACTGCGCTGGTAGTCCATTCCAGGCCGTGCGGGACGTGTGACCAGCGGGTTCGGATACCAAAGACGTCATGGGTCAGGGTCAGATCGAGGACAGGACGTTGTTCGGGGGTGACGCCATGGGTCAGGGTCACGTCCCATTCGTTGCGTAGGCCAGGGTCGAGCAGGCGCCGTACTTGCTCAGGGGGCGCGAAGACCACAAGGTCACCTTCTTCCGGTCGGCGTGGACGCAGTCAGACGTGTGCGTCGGCGCGCTGTTCAATAACGGGCATCCCGGCGCTTTCTTCCTTGATGATTTCTTTCGCCTTGGTCATGACCTTTTGGGCCCAGCGGCGCTTCTTGGGGGAAACTCCAAAGGCCTCGCATAGGCCGCGTTCCGATGGCGGCATATCTGCCTTGGTGGACTTCAGGTAATACTGAACGGCTTCGAAGAAGACCTGTGGGTCAACATCACGTGCTGTTCCTCTGTCGCGTTCCATTTGCGCGAGAAAGGTATCGGTGAGTTGCTTGGTCTCCCGGATGTGCAAGCCCTGACGTAGCCGCACCGAGATCTCCGCCGGAACGCTGCGCCGCCACCTGCGACCCATGGCTTCGGCCAGGCGACGCTGGGTCTCAACCTTCATCGCGTACAGGTCGAGGGCTTCGGTGGGGTTGGTGATGTGTCCCATGGCGGCCAGGCGGGCGATACGCAGTGACCCCAGGGGGTCCCACCACCATCGCGCGACTGGGATCAGAGGGCCGACCCAGGCTTCCTGGCAGTCGTCGGTCCACTGCTTACGGCGGTGACGCAGGACCGTTTCCCACAGTGCGGCGGCGATGACGGGCATCAGAGACCACGCGACCTTCGCTGAGAAGGCTTGCTCTGCCTGGGCGGCGTGCGACCACTGAAACCATGACGACCCTGCCACGATGAGCAACACCATCGCTCGGGGTCCCAGTGCGCTGGCTCCCATCTTCGCCCACCGGTAGGAGACGAAAGCGAAGAAGGCTGCCATGCCATCCAGTGCGGCGAATAGAAGGAAGGGCCAAGGACCCTTCAAGCCCATTTCCGTTCTGGCGAACCCCACGAGTCCTTGCATGATGAGGCCGCTGGTGACAGCGGCGAAGAACACCACGATCAGATTCTCGATCAGGTTTTCTCTCTCCCGAGGTGGCGACTTCCGGTACCAGCCGATGAATGCTCCAGTGAGCTTCATCGCGGGATAGAATAAGATTCCAAATACGACGAGGCCGGAAATGGTCGCGATGATGATCTGATTGGCATCCATCTCAATCACGTCCTTCAAGAACGGAAGCTTCAGGGAAGTGGGGGTGCGTGGTGCTCCAGCCACTCCGGGCAGGGGTAGGTGTCCGGGTTCACTGGGGTAGCCACGAGATAGTCCAGGGCTCCGGCACGGCGGGCCTGCGGATCGTTCAGCGGAAAGAACTGGGACACACCGCCGGTACCGTCCGAGAGCACCGTGACTCGGCGCTCCCGTAGCTCCACGCGACGGGCGATCAGGACATCTGCCTGTGCTGTGTGGCGGATGAGCACGGGACAGACCCGAACCGCGTAGGCCATGCACCGTGGATGCAGGGGCGGCTCGATGAAGTCCCGGACGTGGCGGTCGGATCGAATGAAAGCCAGACCTGTGCGCGGATCAAGGGGTTTGCCGCACGCACCGCACCGGTGCTGGCGCATCATGCGTCGCTGCAGGTCGTGACACATCGCACCGAGCCTGTGGGGGCGGTCGCTGTCCTGGCATGGACAGACCGCAGTCACCCCTGTTTCAGGCAGCTCGACCAGTGTGAAGGTCTCACTCATGTCTCCGCGTGGGGTGATGACGGGGATGGGGAAGCCGGATCGAGTGGTGGGCAGGCACTGGATGGATCGGGGTTTGGGCACGTCGGAGTGCACAGAACCTCCTTCGGTGGAGCAGGGGTCAGCAGGGGCGCTATGTGGGTCAGGCGGTGGTCGGGAAGCGGTGCAGGAAGGTGTCCCGGTGGAGTACCTGAGGGTCCTGTGGCTGAGAGAGGTAGAACTGCAGGGGGAAGCTGTGGCCGCCTGTGGCCCCGTGCGCGAGGACGATGAGGGTGTCGTGGTCGGCAGCGCTCAGCAGGCGCCCTTCGCACGTGTGGACCTGCTCGGCGAGCACCACCGGATGCTCTGGTCCGCTTTCACGCGCCAGCACCGGGCAGACCTGGAAGGCATAGCTCAGACACTGCGGGTGGGCCCCAGCCTCCATGTACAGATCCGTACCGGGCAGGGGCAGTCCACCGAAGGCGAAGAGCCCTTCCGTGATGCCCTGGCCACAGACCGAGCACAGCCCTTCCAGTGCGCACTGACGCTGGCGTTCGGGGCACTGGGCGCTGAAGACAGGCTCGTCCACGCGGGGATCGCAACCGCAAACAGTGGTCAAGCCAGTTTCTTGCCGATAGGCGATGTACTCGGGGTCGTGGCCTCGGGAGACGGTGAAGGGGATGGGCATCCCCGCACTGGTGCGCTGTAGTGATTCGACGGGTTCAGGCATGGGCACGGTGCGCCAGGAAGCGGGCATGGGCGATCTCCGGTTCGAACGATGCTGGGCAATAGAGGGGTCCAAGTCAGATCCCGTATGGAGTGCTGGACCTCAAAGGCCGAACTGGAAGGGGCCGAGGGCGCGTAGGGCCTCCGCGCGGGCTTCCTGCTCGTCCAAGATCCAGTCCTCGTCCTGGCTGATGGAGACCAGTACGTTGGCGCGCTCGGTGGTGGCGACTCCCCAGGCCACGAGGTTCACGCACAACGTGGCGGCGGTCAGTTCGTCGATCTCGCGCAGACGCCAGGTCACGTGCTTGGGGTCGGTCTGTTGAGCGTTGAGGGCGTTGAGCACACCCAGCACCTGGTGCCCCGATCCGCCTTGGTCCAGGGTGATGGTCTGCACGGGCCTCTCTGGCTGCAAAGGCGTCTGGCTCCCCGCACCGGGCAAGGGAACGGATCCGGTCACGGCGGGGGTGCGCAGGCGGTGCAGTACCGCGCCGAGGAAGTCTTGTCCGTGGATGAGGCTGCGCAGGTGCTCGATCACGCCCAGGGTGCGTAGGCGCAGCGCGAACACGGTCGCGGCTTGGATCAACCGGTGATGGTCGGGCCAGTTGGGCCAGTCGGTGAAGCAGTCCCAGCGGTGGTGCAGGTAGGGCCAGTTCTGCGTGACGGCCTCCCACACGCGATGCTGCCCGGACAGTAATCCCTCGGCTGCGGTGTGGTCCTGGGCTGGGATGTGCAGGTGCTGGCGCAGGACAGCGGTGGCCAACACGCTCATCGGGACTTCCAGGCGGCTGGGCCCGTACAGCTCGTGCCACTGGACGGCGACGGCGTCAGCGAATCCGGACGTGTTCATAGAGCTCCTGTCAGGGAGAAGGAGAGTTCCTGGGCCCGGCTCGGCTCACACGGCCGAGGCATAGGTGCGTGACGAGGTGATGAAGCGGTGTAGCGGCTGCCACTTCTGGATCTGTATGCCGAGGTCGCGCTCGTACAGGGCACGGTCTCGCCAGTCGTCGACCAGGACATCTCCGCAACCGATGAGCACATCCGGGCCCAGTCGCCAAAGGTCGACATTGACGGCTAGGCACGCGGTGGCGAAGGGGTCGACGTCGACCAGATCCCATCGCATGTCAGCCGGATCGACGCCATGGGCACGAGCATGGTCAGCCAAAGCGAGGATGAGTGCTCCGGTACCGACCGAACTCTCATGGACCGCGGAGCCCTGAGGGGGCGAGTTCATGAAGCGAGCCAGAAGCTCGGCCACATCGTCCGGTGTGTAGAACTGGCCATTGCTCTCACAGGCCTTCTTGGGGCGCAGCTCCATGAGCAGTGGACCGAACACATCGACCGACATCCGCGTCTGCGGATTCATGGTCAGCTCGAACAATCCGGCCTTGACAGCAGTGCGCGCCACGGCCACCAATGTGGCCCGCTGATCACGTTCGCCTGTGCCGTGGGCCCAACGCGTCAGCGGCAACACCCGGTAGGCCAGATCAGGGCGCCTGCTCCCGAAGCGTGACCACAGCAGATGCAGAACGTGGGCCGCTTGGTCGAGGGGAAGGTCGAGGAAAGCGTCCCTGGCGAAGCCCGCGTCAGGGCCCCGCACCTGTGCCAGGGCGCCGACAGCGCTCAGCGGGAGACCTACGTCCGAGCCCGAGAAGCAACTGCTCCAAGTGCCGTGGACACGACGGGCGAGGGTGTCGATGAAGGCAGAGCGAGTGATGCGGGATGAGCCCCCGCGAGATGTTCTCATAGATTAGAAACTAATCTATGAGTTCCCCTGTGGCAACTCCCGCCCCTCGACCTGGCCCAGAGCCCGTCTGGATCCGGTCGCCTGAGTTGCAAAGACCATGCGCGAAACGAGGTCGCGAATCCTCTCGGCGACTTCCAGACGAGGCGCACGGGCAGAAGAGTGCGGGGCGCCCGCCTTGATGCTGGCGAACGCCCCTGGGGCCTGAGTACCCCCACCTGGACATCGCGCTGCGCCACCGAGGCGCAGGATCTCCGGGGGCCTTTGGGTCACCCTTGCGCGAGCGTGCTCGTTCCCTGATTGCGCCGAACGCGGTCCAGGGCTTGGTAGTAGCGCAGTGCGCAGCTGACCAGTTCCTTGGCGAAGCGCACATCGGCGCCTCCCACATTCCGGGGCGCGGCCGGGGTGATGGTTACCTGTGCCCCCGCCTGGCGCACGGTCAGGATCGGCGCCTGGTCCTCGTAGGCGTAACAGGAGATCTCAGGCAGGGATGCGCCGTGAGGTGCGGGGCCAGTGTGGAAGGAGAGGGCGACTGCCTGCTCCGAACCTTCCGTGCGGGCGGTGACTGTGAGCAGGGCAAAGGGGTTCACGGAGGGGGTGTGTTCTGGCATGGCAGACCTTTCTGGGTGGAACATCCCCTGCAAGGTCGCTACTGGCCAAGCTCGTGACCCCGAGAAAAATAGAGGTTGATATTGCGGATATCGCATGTTAACTTCGCGGTGTTCGCCCCACCCCAACCTGCAACAGGAGACCCCCATGGCACTACCGCTCACCACCACCCCCCACAAAGACGATCGAGCAGCCGGCGTGCTCCTCACCGCTGCCTGCGGCGACGCCCTCGGCGTCCCCTACGAGTTCCGCACTCGACTGAGCCCAGACCAGAAGCCGCAGATGATCGGCGGCGGTCTGGGCCCCTACGCACCGGGGGAATACTCCGACGACACTCAGATGGCCGTGTGCATCGCCCAAGCCCTGGTGGACACCGAAGCCGTCGCCATCCAGGACCACCACATCCTCAACGAAATCGCTGATTCCTTCCTCACTTGGCGCACGATGGGGGCCACCGACATCGGAGCCCAGACCGCCGCCGTCCTAGACGCCACCCAGTACGACGTGGCCACCCCCTGGGTCGCTGGCACCATGCTCCGCGCATCCCGCAACCGATGGCACACCGGACGGCCCAGCGCTGGCAACGGCTCCCTCATGCGCACCGCCCCCATCGCCCTCTACGACCTGCACGATGCCGAAGAGACCGCCGACGCCGCCCGCCTGGTCAGCGAGCTCACCCACGCTGACCCCCAGGCAGGCGACGCCTGCGTCATCTGGTGTGAAGGCATCCGCCACGCCGTGCTCCACGGCAACTTCCAGGGCGTGCGCAACGGGGTCGAACTCCTTCCCGAGCAGCGTCGTGACTGGTGGCACACTCGCCTGGACGAAGCAGAGGCCGAAGACCCGCACACCTTTCCCAACAACGGCTACGTCGTCACCGCACTCCAGGCCGCATGGTCAGCCATCACCCGCACTCCCGTACCCGTCGACGACCCCGCCAACGGCACCTTCGCCGCCGACCACCTGCGCCTGGCCCTGGAGGCGGCCGTGCGCGCGGGAAAGGACACCGACACCGTCGCCGCTATCGCTGGCGCACTGCTCGGCGCCCGTTGGGGAGCCTCAGCCGTGCCCTGGCACTGGCAGCGTGCCATCCACGGCTGGCACGAGATCACCGCACGCGACCTGATCAGCCTCGGCGTGCGCATCAGCCACCAGAACCTGCCCGACCGCCACGGTTGGCCCCTGGCCAAGCACCACCCTCGCAACGCCGACGCCCGCACCCCCTACCGTGTGAGCCATCCGCACGACGACGGCGTCATCCTGGGCAACCTGCCCCTGGCCGACCTCGACGCCGCCGACCTCGACGTTGACGCCGTTGTCTCCCTGTGCCGTGTCGGCAGCGCTGACTTCGCCCACATCCCTGCCCGGGATCACCTGCAGGTCTGGCTCATCGACCGTCCGGGCGCCAACGCACATGGCCGCTTCACCGTTGACCAGGCCGCCCGAGCTGTGCAGGGCCTCAGGCAGGAAGGCAAGCGTGTGCTGCTGCACTGCGCCGCAGGTCGCAGCCGCACCCCCACTGTCGCCGCCCGCTACTCTGGACTGCTGGGCATCCATCCGGCCACAGCCATGACCGACATCTGCCAGGCACTCGCACCCAACCGCCCTTGGGTCAACTTCGAGCTGGAACGCTTCGTCTTTGACCTGGCCGGACGGACGCACCCCGTCGCCTCTGAACGGGGGTGGAGCGCCCGGACCCCGCTCAATCCCTGGTCGGCAAAGGAGTGACACCGTGGACCAGCAGCCCCCGCAGAACAAGCAAGCCCGGACGGCACTGCCGCCCGGGCTTCGCCCTTTGCTGGACACACTGCGTACCGAAGACGTCGACACTCCGTTGTCGGAGGAGCACGTCCCAGGCCTGGACCTACTCCGTGCCCACTTGGGCGACTACGCTCCGCAGACTCGCCGTGCCTATCTGGCCGACTGGAAACGGTGGGCAACCTGGTGCCACGTCCAAGACCGCACGCCGCTGCCCGCAGAAACTGCCGATGTCGCCCTGTACCTGTCTTCCAGCCACGACGAGCACCGAATAGGCTCCGCCACCCTGCGACGCTGGGTCACCACGATCGCCACCGCGCACATCGCCAACGGCCATCCCGACCCCACCAGTAGACCCCCTCTACCGGAGTTGGTCCGCTGGCTGCGCAGCACCAAGCCCCAGCCACGGCGGCGTACCTCGCGCTGGCTCACTGACCTGGAGCTCACCCGGGTCCTCGCCCACACGCGTGATGAGTCCTGGCCCGAGCTGGTGATCAATCGCCGTGACCGGCTGGCCATGCTGCTCGCACGGGCCACCGGGGACGGCCCCGACGAGGTACTGAGCCTGCGCACAGATCAGATCACCGTGCAGACAGACGCAGTGATCCTGTCTCGACCAGATCAGGAACTACACGTACTCGCCGAACCTCTGCCCGCCGCAGACTGGGGATCATGCTTGGCCTGTGCCCTGGCGATGTGGCGGCAGGTGACCGATCTGGCTGATGACAGCAAGACCCTCCTACGCAGCATCATGGACGCCCCTGAGCGGATCACTCCCCGCGGCCACTTCCACACACTGCAAACGCCAACCGACACCGAGAGTTGGCTGCTACGCCGAGTACGTCGAGGGGGCACCGTCACCGCGGACCGCATGGCACCCAAGGGCCTGCGAGACCTACTGCACACTCACGCAACAGCTGTGGGCGTCGACGTCACCGGCCTGACGGCATTCGCCCTTCGCCCTCACCCTTGATCCGCTCGGACTCCTGTCGGCGCGCGACCGCCTGCTCGTGCTCGGCTCGGACCTCCTCCTCCGAGACCCCAAAGAACCGTGCCAACGAGCGTGCTTGAGCTGCGCGGAGCCTGCGGGTACGCCCCGCCTCCAGCGCCCGGTATGTCTGCACGTTCAGGTCCGGGTCATCGACTTGCTCCACGACCTGATCCTGAGTCAGCCCCAGCACGGCTCGGCGTCCAGCCCAACCCGCCTGCCGGAAGTCGATGAACTCACGAGGCGGGACACCCAGCGCAACGGCCAGTCTCTGCAAGGTCTCCGGAGTCGGGGCGCTCCCGCCCTCCCGCTCGTAGCGGCCGACCACCGTCCCGCTCAATCCGGCACGCCTGGCAAGTTCAGCAGGGGTCAACCCCTTCTCTTCCCGCGCTCGCTTGAATACAGAGGGCTTCCACCCCACGACTCCGCTTCTTGGCATGCCCTCCGCGCTTTCGTTCGGCCACCGGTGTCCACTAGGACTCTAGGCCGACTGTCAGCCAGTGGGCACCAGGGATGATGCTCAGCGTGGGTGAGCTGTCTACCGAAGAAGGAGCATGCAGTTGGTGTGAGTCGCTCAGGCCGCAACGAAAGCTGGGCCAACTTTGGGTTTCGCTGTGTCTGGGATCTGAGCTCTCCTGCGTTCGGCGAACTGTTGGCGCAGCTTGACGAGCTCGTGGGCTCCCGCGTGGCCGAGGCCCGCTAGGACTCGCCCACCAGGTCGATAGATCTCTTGCGCCGGGGTGTCCTCCACGCGAGGTGTCGCACCAACTCGGGCGAGGGCATCGGTATCGCCAGTGATGGAGCTCTGCTCGAACGCGACCGTGGCCTGTGGCCCACCGGATGAGGCTTCAAGCGTCGCTGGATCCATTGGTGCAGGCTCGTTTACGGCAGGCAGGGGAGCCGGTTGTTCAGCGGTAGAAGGTTCGGGTTCCTGTCGGGGCATGAAGCGTTCCACCAAGCTGCCGTCTTCAGCAGCGTTCTGCAAAGTCTTCACCACATAGGCGATGGGGTGCCGCACCCGACGGTGACGCACGATCTGGCTTACGCAACGTGCGGCCCATGCCGGAGATAGGAGTTGGCCGGCCAGAGCTGCCAGTTCCTCGATCACTGCGGCGATAACCGGGTCCGATTCGGGCGTGTCGACCCCGACGTGGGGCGCTGACCATGTCGGTCTCTCCTGCTGAGGGATAGATGGATTGATCTTCCGAACGGAAAACTCCGACGTAGGCCCACGGTGTGCCTGAGCTGGGATAGCCGTCCCTTCGGGGAACACCGGGATGTCCGCCTGTTGGGGTTCTCCAGCGAACATGGCCAGGATGTCCTCACGCCGGTGCCATACCTCGATAGGCACAGTCGCCTGGTAGACGCTCGTCATCGGACCGCCGGACCGGTAGCCACCGCGTTGCAGACAGGCCAGCCAGCCCGAGGCCTGCGCCGCCCCCAGATGTTCGCTGACGGTGGACCGCGAGCGCCTGGTCAGGGACACCAGGTTTGCTACCGCGTTCGCCGAGCCCGAAGCGGACATCAGCAGTCGCAAGGTCATAAGTGACGCCTGTGCTGTACGTGACAGCTCTGCAGCACCAACCATCAGGCGAGCCCATATCTCCGGGCTAACAGCGACGCGCTCCATGTGTCTCCTACCGAATGTGACGAGGCTGCGGGCCCACGCGGTGCGCCCACCTGTACCTCTCAGCTGTCCCTCCAAGGGACCCACCATCTGATTCCGAACTATAGATTACTTTAGAATCTACGATGCAACTATGCGGCAGGAGGGGTGTGAGCCGGACGTACCAACTCGGACCACGCGTGGGCCACTCCGGTCCAGGTTGGGTCCCACGCCGCATCGACGAGGCGACTCTCCGCGCAGCCGAAGCTCTCGGCGAGTACTACGCGGAACACGCCCTGGCCGTCTTCGGAGAGTCTGCAACAGACACGGTGCACTCAGCAGCGCGCAAGACGCTGAACTGGTTGCAGAACCGTGCACAGTCCAGCCCGTATGTGACCCACCGCGATTTGTTCGCCGCTGTGCGCGGCAAGAGCATCCCCCGATCGGACGACCTCAATCCCGCAGTCCAGCTGCTGGAGGAACTCGGCTGGGTGAGGCAGGCCCCGTCTTTGGGCGCACACGCCCCGGGAAGGCCAAGCCGGAAGTACCTGCTGCACCCCACCCTGTGCGAGCGCTGAACCGACTCGTACCACCGCGCGCCAAGCTGGCACCAAAGCGGACCAGCTACCACCAGACCTTGCGAAGCAACCACTCAGTGGTGATATGCGAATCGGCCCCACCGACCGTTCCGACAGCCCCTCAAATTCCTGGCTCATTGTTGACGATATCTGTTCTGAACTCGGTGTCTCCCGATCGACTTTCCATGACTGGCGCGCCAAGAGACGCACCCCGAAGTGCACCAAGCTACCTAACGGATCGCTGAGGGTACGCCGCACTGACTACCCGAACAGCCGAGACGGGTTCCGCGGGGCACACACAAGGCTGCTGTCACGGCGGGCCTCAAACGGAGTGAGTCCACAAAGACCCAGCAGGGGTGAGAGGTTCCTGTAGCTTTTTCTTTTCCGCGCAGCACCGTGATCTACAATCCCCTACCAGCAGCCAAACATCCTCAGCGAGAATGACAGGGCCTACCGCCGGTGCGTGCGGCGAGGACCTTCCCGGGCGGTTACGTCCATTCCCTTGTTTTTCCACCCTAGAGTGCGCATGGATCGCATGCCCCTGGCTTGACTCGGTTGAGCGGGTCGAGCCGACGATTCCCCAGAGCGTGTGCATACCGCTGTAGGTTCCCCCTGCCGAGCAGAAGAGCCGGTCTCGGCCTTGCTCAGCACTGCGGCAGCCAGACAGCTGCCCCAGCCAGGGATCGGCCACAGCAAACGCAGGCCCGAGCCGACGCGGACAAGGCGCCACGGTGGTGGTGCCTGCACGGCGGGCCGACCTTTTCGATCACGATGCGTAATCAAAGAGGAGAGCCTTTTCAGGTCTGCTCGTCTCGGTGGCGAAGCACCCGAGCCCAGGGCGCAAGGCTCTTGGTCCGGTTGGGTGGAAGGCTCCCGTCTCCCACCCAGGAGTGGGAGATTTTTGGGAGACGGGAACCTCCCACACCGTCCTGGAACCGCTCTGAAGGGCGTCTGGCGGTGCCTTCAACCGTGTGAGCGGAAGCCGGGAGAGACGTCCTTCGGGGATGCCTCGGAGAGAGTCCCCGAAGGACGTTGCGCGGCACCCACCCGGACGGGTGCCATCCGGGAAACGCCTGCTACACGGGACTTTTAGGGCATAGGTGGCGGGTTTTGGCGTTTCTCGCGTGCGTCGGTCCCGGCGTCCCTAGGCTCGCCCGGAACCGTTCCGAGGAGTCCCGATGCCCGCCCTGCCCAAGTCCGATCTGCCCCGCCACCCCTACCGGAACCTGGTCCTGCTCGCCCTGACCACGCTCTCCGGGCACCGGGACTCCCCCGGCCTGTTGGAGGACGCCCACCGGCTCGTGACCGGTGCGCTCCCCCGTGGGCGCCGCCATCCGCGCCCGCACGAGTACGCGAGGACCCGGCGCCGGGTCCTGCGCAGAGCACTGCACCCCCGGAGCTGGCATCCGCGCGGCCAGGCCGGGCTGCGGGTCTCACCCGTGGACGGGATCGGCGGCGAGGCACGGGCCCTGGAGGCGCTCGACGGGCTGGACGCGCCCGCCCGCGCCGCGTACACGCTCATGCGGCTGGAGTCCCTGGACGCGCGGGCCACCGCCGCGCTCCTCGGCTCGGTCGGGGTCCGCGACGCCGCAGCGGTGGTGGAGCGCGCCCGGGAGGTTGCGACCGACCTGCCTCTGCCGGACCCCACGGTGGTCCGGGTGAGCGGCCGGGGGTCCTGGGTGCACCGGCGCGGACTGGTGGCGGCGACCGGCGCCCTGGTCCTCGTGGTGGCAGCCGTGGGGATGACCACCGCGGACACGGGCGGTGGGACGAGCACGGCGATGCTGGCCTCCTCGCCGCCGCGCCTGGCCGGGGCCACCGCCCCGGAGGCCTGGCGGGAGAGCTTCCGCCTGGACCTGACCGCCTGGCACCCCCGGGGCGACGCGGTGGACGACGACGCGCTCACCCGGCGTGCGCTGGCGGCCTGGTCCGAGCAGGAGGGCCAACCCCCGGGCGCGCCCCGAGTGCTGTTCGCAGGCACGGTGGCCGAGCGTGAGGTCGTCCTGCTGCACGACGGTCCGCGGGTCGCCCGCTACACCCGTGGGGACGACGGCACCGGGTCGGGAACGGAACTGGTGGAGGTCTTCGCCGAACCCGTCAACGGTGTGGCCAACTGGCCCGCCCTGCGCCTGACCGACACCGACGAGGGGACCCGCTACCTGCTGCCGCCGTGGGTGACGGAGGCCGCCACCGCCCCGCTCGGGCAGGCTGACGCCGACTGGTCGGAGGTGGGCGTCCGGGACGGGGTGACCGAGCCCCTGCCCACCGGTCGCCACTGCGACGTGGGCCCGGTGTTGCGCCTGCGCGCCCCCGAGGTGGCGCACGGGGAGCCGTACTCGGCCATCGACCTGGGCGGGCTGGACACCGCCCACCTGGGGTACATGCCGCCCCCGCCCTCGGAGATCAGGCGACTGGGCCCGCACGAGGTCCTGGACTCCGAGCGCGGATTCGACCTGTGGGGCGACCTGGCCTGCGCCGGAGACACCCCGGAGGAGCCGGTGCGTACCGTGACCGCGTGGGAGTTCGCGGTCCAGGAGCTGCCCGGCGGCGGCGAGGGTCGCTGGACCTGCGTGCGCTTCGGCGGGCACGACGGCGGAGGGCTGGCTCGCGCGGTGCTGGTCACGCGAACCGAGGCGGGGACCGGGACCGTGCTGGCCGGGGAACGTGAGGGCGGCTGGGACTGCAGCAACCTCAACCGTCAGGTGGCCGCGGGCACGTGGTGGCGCGACGACGACAGCCGGTGGCACTACCTCGCGGCCGCCTCCCGGGAGGTCACCTCCCTCACCGTGGCGGGTGGTGCCGAGGGTTCCGCCGAGGGCGGCGAGAGTGCGCTGGCGGTGACCGGACCGCGCTCGGAGATGCCTCCGGCGACGGAGGTCGACCTGACCGCCCTGGACGCGGAGGGGGAACCGATGACCGTCCTGTCGCCCTGAGGTCGAGCGCCGCCCCTACCCCGATTCGGCTCCGGCCAACGGGCCGAGAGTCCCCTGCCCTGCTCATGGCCGTTTCCGGCCATACTCACGTGCGCGTGCACGTGCAACTGCACCGCCGGTGATATCACTGGGAACTGACTCCCCCAATCCGGGCGGGGCAGCCGGGGCGCCGTGAACCGGGCGTTCCAGGTCGGGTTCGCTTTGCCGCGAACCTCCCGCGATGCCACGGCGCGGCCGCCCGGAACGCGGACCGGCTCCGCTTTCGGCCACGCGCTGTAGTTAGGGTGAACGTATGTCGATTTGGGCGCGGGGAGACCGTACGGGGCGGGTCGGAGAGGCCCTCCTGTTGTTGGAGGGTCAGGGGATCATCGACGGGTTGGACTTCCTGCCCGCCGAGGAGAAGCCCTACCGTGTGCGCATCCCCGCCGGGATCGTGCACATGGACGAGGACGAGGCGTCCATGTTCGCGTTCGGGGCGGTCGTCGGCTCCTTCGGCAAGCTGGCCCGGCAGCCGGCCTGACCCCCGGGCGCCGCAGGCGCGGGCCCGCCTCCTTACGGAGATGACCGTCCGTGGTGGCCCCCGGAAGGGGGCTAGCTGCGGCCCATCGTCCGCAGAACGGCGTCGAGCAGCAGGTCCCGGAGCATCTCACGATGCTCGGGGGTGTGCGCAACGGTGAGCTCGTTGTTGAAGGTGGACAGGCACATCCCCACCGTCATCTCGGCCAGCGGCAGCGCCGGACGCCCGTCCTGGGGCAGCTCCTCGACGAAGCGGGCGACCTCGATCGACTCGCGGACCGCCTCGATCCACGGTTCGGTCCGTTCGCGCCACCACCGGCGCTGCTCGCCCGGCTCCGCGCCGAGGCCGGAGGCGGCCGCGAGCAGCGCGCCCGACTCCAGCCAAAGCGCCATCCAGGCGTTCACGAGGCGACCCATGTACCCGTCGATGGACTCCATCCGGCCGAAGGTGAGGTCCACCTGGGAGGCGAAGGCGGTCAGCCGCACGTCCACGGCGGCCTGGAGCACCTGGTTCTTGTGGTTGTAGTACCGGTAGACGGTGGAGCGGTCGATGTCGACGCCCTCAGTGATCTCCTTGTAGGTGATCTGGCTGAAGGGCTTGGTCCGCAGCAGCTCCACCAGGCTGTTCTGCAACTGGAGCATGCGCTGTGCGGCGCGGAGGCTTCCGCTGGTCCCCGAACTCGCATCCCGCGGCGCCGTCATACCCGATCCGTCCGTCATGAGCCCCCACGGCCCGCGTGTGCCTACGCCCTCCAGCTTGCCCCAGGTCGGAACGTATGCCAACACGCCGTTGGTCCGCCAGGGAAACCTGTGGGCAGGGGGTCCGTGTCCCCGCTCTCTCCTATCCCCGGCGGGCCCGGTGCTCGGCCAGATACTCCCGGTACCAGTGGTAGCTGTCCTTGGGGTGGCGCTCCAGGCTCTCGTAGTCCACGCGAACCAGTCCGAACCTGCGCTCGTACCCGAAGGCCCACTCGAAGTTGTCCAGCAGCGACCACACGAAGTAACCCCGGACGTCCACTCCCGCCTCGATGGCCCGCCCCAGCGCGGCCAGGTGGTCGCGCAGGTAGGTGACGCGGTCCGCGTCGTGGACCCGGCCGTCCTCGTCGGGCTCGTCCGGCTCGGCCGCCCCGTTCTCGGTGATGAGGATGGG
The DNA here is from genome assembly GCF_001083815.1 of Nocardiopsis sp. SBT366. Lineage (NCBI taxonomy): Bacteria > Bacillati > Actinomycetota > Actinomycetes > Streptosporangiales > Nocardiopsidaceae > Nocardiopsis > Nocardiopsis sp. SBT366. The sequence goes on from NZ_LAVM01000042.1 coordinate 41,097, forward strand.
TGGGAGACCCGGGTAGCGCCGGTCCAGGTCCACCAGCAGCTCCTCGAAGGTCTCCGGGACCACCGGCCATCCCATGGTGGTGTGCCGCCATGAACCGGTGAACTCCACCTGCTCGGCACGGACGTCGACGGCGGTGCGCAGGGCCGGGTCCGGTTCGGTGTGCGGGGCGTCGCGGAACATCAGGGGGCGGTAGAAGTTGACGCCGAGGAAGTCGAGGGGACGGCCGATGATCTCCAGGTCCCCCTGCCTGCGGTGGGGCGCGTCGGCCAGCGGCCCCCAGACCTCGTGCTCGTTGTCCGGGTAGGCGCCGGTGAAGAGCGGGTCGAACCAGGTCCGGTTGTGCAGGGTACGGACGCGTTCGACGGCGGCGCGATCGGCCTCGGAGTCCGTCGCGGGTACCAGGTGGTCGGGGTTGAGCGTGATGCCGACCTCCCCGGCCCCGGCGGCGCGCAGCTCCCCGACGGCCTGGCCGTGGGCGAGGAGCAGGTGGTGGGCGGCGGCGAGGGCGCCCGCGCCCTCCCGGGTTCCGGGGGCGTGGCGACCGACCGCGTGCCCGACGAAGGCGCTGCAGAAGGGCTCGTTGAGGGTGATCCAGCGGTCGACCCGGTCGCCGAGGTGGTCGGCGACGATCCTCGCGTACTCGGCGAAGCGGTGCGCGGTGTCGCGGACCCGCCATCCGCCCTCGTCCTCCAGGGCCTGGGGCAGGTCCCAGTGGTAGAGGGTGAGGGCGGGCTCGACCCCGGCGTCGAGGAGGATGTCGACGAGCCGGTCGTAGAAGGCCAGACCCTCGGGGTTGGGGGCTCCGCGGCCGTCGGGCTGGACACGGGGCCAGGAGACCGAGAACCGGTACAGGTCCACGCCGAGCCCGGCGATCAGGGCGACGTCCTCGGCGTAGCGGTGGTAGTGGTCGCAGGCGACGTCGCCGGACTCCCCCCGGGCCACTCTCCCGGGGGTGCGGCAGTAGGTGTCCCAGATGGACGGCCCGCGGCCGCCCTCCGTGGCGGCGCCCTCGACCTGGTAGGCGGCGGTGGCAGTACCGAACAGCAGGTTCGGGGGGAGTTGCGGTGCGCTCATGGGGGCCTTTCTCTTGGGAGCGCTCCCAAGCCTGCCCGGTGAACCGGTTTCGGGCAACCCCCGAACCAGAGGCGATCCGGATCCGTCACAGTCGTGAGCGCGCCCCGCGATCGCCGGGCACGCAGGGAAAGGGAACGGATTGAGCCACACCGACTACTCACAGGTCTTCCTCTCCAGGGACGGGTCCCAGGACCGGAGGATCCGCGAACTCCAGGAGAACCTGGACGTCGCGTACTCGCAGATGGCCCGCGACCGCAGCCGTGTGCGGTCCGAGCTGAGCCGACTCAGGGGCACGCTGGAGCAGCGGCTGGACCGGGTGTCCACGACCCTGGACGCCTTCATCGAGCTCGGTGACGTGCGCGCCACGCTGGCGATGTTCGACCACGCCGCCATCGCCCGCCACCGCACGCTCCAGATGCTGAACGGAACCGCGCTCCCCAGCTTGGAACTCCAAGACGTCCCCGGATACTGGCTGGTCCCTGCCGCCCGGGGCCTGCACTCCCTGTTGGGCGACGACCTCCCCCGCGCCCGCCTGCACTTCGACGAGGCCGCCCGCGTCGACCCGCTGCGCGCTCGCGGGTTCGCGGCGCTGACAAGTGCGCTCACCGGCGCCGAGCACGCCCGTACCCTGGGCGAGGGCGTGTCCGCGGACCTGCTGCCCCGGCTCCCCGAGCCCGACTCCGAGGTGACCCGGTGCGAGCGCGCGCTGTGGATCCTCACCGCCGACGGCTCCTTCGGGGACGACGCCCGGGAGCACCTGCTGCTGTCCACCCTGCGCGGCTGGTCCGAGGACGGGGTCCGCGGTCCGCTGGTGGACGGATGGTTCGCTTCCGGCGCTCCCGTCAACGGCCGGGGCTCCCGGCCCCGCGGACCGCGCGACTCGGGTGCCTTCCAAGTCTCCGCCATGGCCGATCCGTGGCGCCAGGCCGTCTCCGACCTCGCCCAGCTGCGCGAACGCGTCACCGAGATCACCGACGTGGGCGGGGAGGACACCCCCGCCGAGGTGCTCGGCCCGGACCGCGCCAGCTCCGACTTCCTCCAGGACTCCCTGCGTCTGCTCGTGGAGGAGGGCAGCCCGGAGGAGGCTCCCCTGTTGGCCGACGCCAACCGTCTGCGCGCGGTGATCGAGAACAGTGGCCAGGACGAAACCCTTCCGGCGTGGAGCGACGACGTGGGAACGGTGGGCTCGCTCCTCCAGCAGGACCTGACCAGGGAGGACGCACCCCCGCAGCGCCGCACGTTCTCGCTGGTCCTCGTGCGTTCCGCCGTCCTGGACGCCGCCGAGGCACTCGCGAACCGGGCCAACGAACCGTGCCCGGAGACGGCGAGCCTGAGGGTGCACGGGGCGGCGATCCGGCTGACGCCTTCCGGAGCGGACCGCCAGCAGGTCGAGGACACACGTGAGCGGCTGCGTCAGCGGGCCGTCCCCGAGAGCGGCCCCCGCCGGTCCTTCTGGGGCGCCTCCGCCGTCACCGGGGTCCTGCTGTTGCTCTCGGTGCTCACTGCCAACGGCCTTCTGTGGGTCCTGACCCTGGCAGGGGCGGCCTCCGCCGGATACGCCTTCTTCCTGGCCGAACGGGAGAAGGCGGACGCCGAGGGCATGGTCCGGCACCAGAGCCGCCAGCTTGACCAGCAGGTGGACACGGCGGTCAGGGAGTGGCGCCGGACGCGGACGGAGACCGAGGAGCACGCGGTCGCGGCCCGGCACGACCTGGAGGCGATCCGTTCCCTGCTCGCCTCCTGAGCCCGCACGCCCCGGTCAGAGCCAGTCGTTGCGGCGGAAGAGCAGGTAGAGCAGCAGCGACGAGAGGAACATGAAGACCAGGACGAGCGGCCAGTTGAACACCCAGTGGAAGCCGGGCTGGGGGGCGATGTTCATGCCGAAGATCGACGCGATCAGCGTGGGGACGACCAGGATTCCGCCCCAGGACGAGACCTTCTTCATCGCCTCGTTCTGGGCCTGGTCGACCAGGTTGCTCTCCACGGTCATGATGTTGCTCAACAACTGGCGAAACCCCTCGACGTGGTCCCTGGCGGCCGCCACGTGATCGGCCACGTCGCGCAGGTGCTCCCTCAGTTCGCCCCTGTGGTGTTCACCCGGCCGGGGCATGTTGGGCCCGAACCGCTCCGGTCTGTCCAGGGGTTCCATGATCTCCTCCAGGACGCGGCCGAGCGGATCGACCGCCCGTTGCAGAAGGATGATCTGCCGGGCCAGCCGGTAGGTCCGCTGCGAGGCGTCCCGAGCCCCCGCGAAGACGGCGCTCTCCACCTCGTCGATGTCCTCCTGGAGGGCCGCGACGACCGGCGCGTAGTCGTCCACGACCCGATCCAGGACCGCGTAGATCACTCCGAGGGCGCCGTGGCCCATCATGTGGGGTTTGGCCTCCAGGCGCGCGCGGATCCGCTCGAAGTCCACCGAGGAGTCGTGGCGGACGGTGATGACGACGTCCCGGGTGCCGAAGACGTGCACCTCACCCACACGGATCGTCTCCTTGTCCTCGTCGTAGGTGGCCGGGCGCAGCACCAGGAAGAAGACGTCACCGTAGGTCTCGGCCTTGGGCCGCTGGTGGGCGACGATCGCGTCCTCCACCGCCAGGCGGGGCAGGTGGAACTCGTGGGCGGCCTCCAGGAGCTGGCCCCGGTTGGGCTCGGTGAGGCTCACCCAGGCCCCGAGTGAGGGGTCGGCGCGCACCGCCGCGTGCGCCTCGGCGAGGGTGGCCGCCTCGCGCTGTCGCTCACCGGAGCGGTACAGGACGATCCGGCACTCCCCCGGGGGCGCGTCGGCGGGGAGCGCGGCCTCCGCCCGGCCCAGCGCCATGGTGCGTTCGGGCGCGGATTCGGTCATGGTGTGCCCTTCCCTGCCTGGCCTGACCTGCCCGATCCTGACGCGGTGGTCGGCGTGGGCGCGCCCCGACACGCCGGGGCGGCCGGGGTGGAGGCCGGGAAACCGGTGGTGAGCCGGGGTCAGTCGGGCAGGCCGGAGGCCCGGATGGTGATGTTGAGCCTGCCGTTCAGTCCGAGGGCGGGGTCTGCGGTACCCGGTCGGGTGCGGGGGACCCCGTGGTAGGCCATGCGGGAGGGTCCGCCGAAGACGAACAGGTCCCCGCTGCGGAGTTCGACGTCGGTGTAGGGACGGGTGCGGGTCTCGGTGTTGCCGAACCGGAAGACGCAGGTGTCACCGAGGCTGAGGGAGACCACTGGGGCCGGGGAGCGTTCGTCGCGGTCCTGGTGCATGCCCATGCGGGCGTCGGCGTCGTAGAAGTTGACCAGGGCCACGTCGTAGGGGTCACCCTCGTAGGGGGCCTCGTAGGCGGCCTCGACGGCGCGGGCAGCCAGTTCGCCGAGGAGGTCGGGGAATGGCTGGACGGGGGTGCCGTCGGGCAGGGTCCGTGAATAGGAGTAGGGGACCCATTGCCAGCCGAGTGAGGTCATGGAGACGCTCATGACGCCACCGCGCGGCATGGGGTGGTGGCGTGTTCCGGCCGGACCCCGGGCCCATTCGCGGCACCTGCGGACCAGGGCGGCCTGGGTTTGCGGGGTGAGCCAACCAGGCAGGTGAACCGCCCCCGGGGCGACGTGAACGGGTGGTCGTCCGAACAGCGCTTCGTCCATGGGTCCATCATGCACGGCCCTCGCGGTGTCCGCCCGGGAAGGCGCTCCGGGCGGACACCGCGCCGCCCGGAGCCCGGTCGGGCAGGGTCAGCGGCGCATGAGGTCGCGGATGTTGACCACCAGCAGCACGACCACGATCAGCACGATCGGGACGGTGATGGCGATGCGCCAGTCCGCGATGAAGGCGGCGACCACACCCACGATCAACCCGATGACGACCGCGGCGATCGCGATCCCGGTCAGGTACTGGACGAACTTGCGGCGGGCGACGGAGTCGATCGCGGCGAAGGCCAGGACCACTCCGAGCATGGCCCAGAGGGTCATCTGTCCGTGGAGCATGAACAGCGTCAGCGCCAGCGAGATGAGCAGCAGCGGTGTGCTCAGGGCGACCCACAGGTGCAGGAAGCGGTTGGCGCGCTGCTCGCCGGAGGCGTAGGGCATGTGGGGCGCCTTGAGGTGCCCGGTCGGGGACGGGACCAGCGGGGTCTCACTGTCCAGGGAACGCAGGAGGGTGTCGCGCTCGTCGGCGAGCAGGGCCCGCTTCTCGTAGATCTCCGCCAGCTCCTTCTCCAGTCCCTCGATCCGCTGGCCGTACTCACGGGCGCGCGGCCGGGAGGCGGCCTCCCGGTCCAGGGCCATACGCGCCGAGTCGAGCTGGCGGAGGCTGTCGCGGCGGCTGACGACGTCGCCGTCCAGGCGGCGCAGGCGCGACTCCAGGCCGCGCACGTGGGCGCGCAGTTCGGCGCGCGCGGCGCTCTCGGTGGGCGCGACCTTCTGGAGTCCGACCCATGCCAGCGGATCGGCCCAGGACCGGCGGATGGTGCCGTCCCGCTCGTACCGCGGGCCGCTGGGGGCGCGCTCGCCCTCGAAGAAGTCCCGGGTGTCACGTCCCCACAGGCCACGGAAGCCGTCCACCCAGGGGGTGTCCTCGTCGATCAGGACGGCGTTCCACTCGCGGTCGCCGCCGGGGCCGAGCCGTTCGCCGTCGCCGCGCGCGTAGTCGACGAAGGGCACCCCGATGCCGTGCCGGTTGATGGCGGCGTCGGCGCGGAACAGCCGCTGCGTGAACCGGCGCCAGCCGCGCACGAGGCCGCGCAGGAAGGCGGGGTCCACCTGGATGAGGTAGTCGCCGGGGAGCATCTGGTGCGAGTGCGAGCCCGCTCCGACGTATATGACGGGGTGGACGCCGTCGCGGTGCAGGTCGGGGTCGGCCCAGGAACGGCGCAGGTCGTCGCCGTGGTACTCGTGCGAGGAGGCGCCGACCCAGGCCGGCCGGGTGGTGCCGTCGGGGTTCTCCACCACGTAGACGGTGACGCGCTCCCAGTCGGCCTCGTGGTCGTTGACCCCGCCGTAGATGGTGCGCCAGTCGTTCATGGCGTAGAAGAACCAGTACTGGAGGACGATGTAGCCGCCCTCGCGCGTGACGCGCCCGTAGTAGGTGGCACCGCCGTTGTCCACGCGCTCGCGGTAGCGGGTGACCGCGGCGAAGGTGACGCCGCCGGGGACGGCGCCCCGGATGAGCAGGGAGATCTTCATCAGGATGTCGAGGACGCGGCCGAGCACGCCCACGGCGGCCAGGCGGCCGCTCTTGGGGATCACTGAGCGGGCGATGCCCTTGAAGCGCCGGGCCTCCTCGCGCAGCGACTCCTCCTGGACGAAGCGGAGGTGCTTGTGGCGGCCCGGCCACTCCTCCTCGGCCTGGGAGAGGCGGTCGAGGGTGAGCTCACCGGCGGGGACGAGGACGCTTTCGCGTCCGCCGGGTTCCTCGATCCAGAGGCTGCAACTGCGTACGTAGGCGTCCACTTCGGTGGGGAAGAACAACTCCCCCTTGGTGCACATGAGCACCGGTTCGTGGGCGCGCAGGAGTTCGAGGTCAGATTTGGCCGCCATGATTCGGACCAAGTTAGTGCATGGAAAGGAGCGTGCGCGCCCCGGGACGCGGTGCGGCGGAGTGGGACGTGTCATGCCGCCGATCGGTCCAGGCCCGCCCGATCACGGCCCCGGCACCGAGGCCGGGGCGTGGCCGATCCGGCCTTCTTGCTGGTCGTGCCCGCGGCGCTGGTCGTGGGTGAACTGCGGCGGCGTCGCGCCCGCGGACCCCGTCACCCCGCGCCCGGACCGGCGACCGTCACCGTATGCCGGGCGCCCCACGCCCGGTGGCCGGGCGTGGCCACCGTCGTTCCCGTTCCACGGCGACCGCCTTTCGTTCCGGTGGTCTCACCACGGGAAGAGGGACGGACACTGACCCGCCCTCCCTTGGGTGACGGGTCGGCACGGTGACGGTCCCCCGCCGCGCCGCGTCCACCCTCACGGGGGCACGCGGCGAGGGACCGGGTTCAGGCGGCCCGCTCGGGCTGGCGCTCGGGCGGGTTCTCCTCGATGGGCGCCGAGGAGAACCGTACTTCGTCCACGATCTCCGGGAGGGACGGTCCGGTTGGCACGCCGCTCGGGAGAGCCGCCGGACCGGTGCCGTCGCGACGCGTCCGCACGGTCTCTCTCCGGGGCACGGCGGGCCTGGGACTGCGGTCCCCCCGGGCGGCGCCGATCCCCGCGACCACCACCAGCGCCATGCCCACCAGTTGCACGGTGACGGGTGCCTGGCCGATGACGATCATGCCCATCACCAGGGCCACGGCGGGTTCGAGGCTGGAGAAGGTGCTGTACCCGGTCCGGCTCATCCTCTGGAGGGCGATCATCTCCAGCAGGAACGGCACCATCGGGAAGAGCAGCGCGATCAGGAGTGTGAACACGACGAGTTCGAGGTTGGGCTCGGCGATGGCGGCCGGAGCCCCCAGGGGCGCGGTGACCAGCGCGCCCACGGTCATCGCCAGGGCGAGGCCGTGCACGGCGCCGAACCCGGCACCGACCCGCTGGGTGAGCACGATGTAGCCGACCACGCAGACCGCACCGGCCAGCGCGAAGCCGATACCCGCGAGGTCGAGTTCGCTCTGCCATGGGCGCGTCAGGCACACCACGCCGGCCACGGCCGCGACGATCCACACGAGCTCGCGGCGGCGGCGCATGGCCGCGACGGCGACCACGAGGGTGCCGAGGAACTCGATGGAGGTGGCGGTGCCGAGCTCGATCCGCGCCGTCGCCTCGGAGTAGAACAGCATCATCCCCGCGCTCGCTGTGCCCAGGATCACCACGGCACCCAGCTCGCGCGGTGTCGCCGCGCGCACGGCCCGCCACAGGGAGGGGCCGCCGAGCGCCAGGAGAAGGAGCGCGGCCCACGTCAGCCGGAGCCAGGTGACCGTCGCCGGACTCGCGTGGGCGAAAGCGGTCACGGCCAGGGCGCTGCCCGTGTGCAGCGTGAACATGGCGACGAGCAGCATCAACGGCGCCGGGACCTGGATCCGGGCACGGCGGGGCGAGGAGAGGAAGGAGGGGATCACCCGACCATTGGACTCATTTCGTTCGTTTCTGTCCACGGACTGATGGTTGACGAACCATGTAGTTTCGGTTGATGGATTTCACGCGACTCCGCCTGCTCGTCGAACTGGAACGACTCGGGACGATGGCCGCCGTGTCCGAGGTCACAGGCATGAGCACGTCGGCAGTCTCGAAGCACTTCGCCGTCCTGGAGAAGGAGGCCGGGGTTCCCCTCCTCGTGCCGGACGGGCGGCGGGTGCGGCTCACCCCCGCCGGGCGCCGACTCGCGGAGCACGCCGTGGACATCCTCGCCCGGGTGGAGGCGGCCCAGGCCGAGTTCGACGGCGACACCGACCCCGTCGGTCGCGTCGACCTGGTGATGTACACGTCGGCTGCGCCGATCGTGCTCCCCGCGGTGCGCCGTCTGCGGCGCGACCACCCCGGGATCGACATCCGCCTGACCGAGTACGAGTCCGACCAGGCGCTGGATCTACTCCAGGACGGAGGGGCGGACCTGGGGGTCGTGTACCAGTACAGTCTTCTCCCCCGAGAATTCCCGGGCACGCTCACCGTGTATCCGGTGGGGACGGAGGCGCTCCTGCTCTCCCAACCCTCCGAGGGGGCGGACAGCCGGACACTGACCCGGCGCCGTCTGCGCGAACTCGCCGACGCCTCCTGGATCGCCAGCCCCTTCCGGGGGGACGAGGAGGCGCTCCTGCAACGGATGTGCGCCGAGGCCGGGTTCACCCCACGGATCCGGCACCGCGTGGACACCCTGGAGCTGTTCGAGGAACTGGTGGCGACCGGTGCGGGCGTGGGCGTGGTGCCCCGGCTGTCGACCTCGACCCGGCGCGGGGTCGCGCACGCTCCCCTGGGAGAGCTGGGCGGTTTCCGCCAGGTGTACCTCGCCGGGCGCACCGGCGGTTGGGCCTGGCGGCCGATCCGCGTGGTGGCCTCCTACCTGCACCAGGCCGCCGAGGACGTGTTGGAGGATGTCGCGCCGCTCACCTTCTGACCGCGCCTGTCAGGAAGGGGTCACCCGGGAGCCTCCGGATCAGCCCGCGATGGCGAAGGGGCCCACCGAGGGGACCGGGACCTTGCTGGCGGCCTCGCGGATCGCGGTGAGCAGCGGCTCGGGGGTGGACCCGGCCCGGGACAGGACGACGATGTGGCGGCGCGCGGTCTCGCGCACCCCGCGTACGACGATCTGGGGGTGGTTGAGCCCGGTCCAGGCCAGCCTCGGCATGAGGGCGACCCCCAGACCCGCCTGGACCATGGAGAAGACGGCACTGAAGTCGTCGACCGTGTGCACGACCCGGGGCTGGAACCCGGCCTGGTTGGCGGCGGCCGTCACGCAGGAGTTCCACGCCGTGCCCGGACCGGACATGATCCAGTCCTGGTCGGCCAGGTCCTCGGCCAGGTGCAGGCTGGTCCGTGTGGCCAGGGGGTGCTGGTAGGGCAGGATCGCGTCGAAGAGCTCGACCATGACCGGGTCGCTGCGAAAGTCCGGGTCGCCCGCCGCGGGCAGGTGACTGGTGGACATGGTGACGGCCACGTCCAGGCGTCCGGAGCGCACCATCTCGGCGCTCTCCTCGGGTTCGGCCTGCACGACCTCGAAGCTCCAGCCGGGGTGGCTGGTGCGCAGGCGGGCCAGAGCCGGGGCGACGAGGTCGCTGATGCCGGTGGAGAAGGAGCCCACCCGCACGACCCCGCGGTCGCCGTCGGAGTACTCGGCCAGGTCCGCGGCGGCGCGCTCCATCTCCGCGAAGATGACGTGCGCGCGCTTGAGCAGGACCCGGGCGGCACCGGTGAGCAGGAAGCGACGGCCCTGGCGTTCGACGAGGGGGACCCCGGCCTCCTTGGCCAGGGCGGCGAGCTGTTGGGAGACCGCCGACGGGGTGACGTTGAGCGCCTCCGCGGTGGCTGCCACCGTGCGGTGGTGGTCAAGGGCCTGAAGGAGCTGCAACCGCCGAACGTCGATCATGCTGCCTAATTTAGGACAGAACGAACAGGTTTCGATGATGTTCCGGTCTGATTACCCACTCTTTGAGGGTGATTCCTTACACATCGTCCACCAGTGTCCGCTTCCATCCGCTTCCCGCCCTGCCGGAACATCCTGAAGAAAGATTTCACTTTTTTCTCTGTCAGGGATGTCGTGCACGCTTTTTCCTCGTGTCGCCCCTGTTCCGGTTGATACCGGCACGTACAGTCAGACCCACAGCTCAACCAAGGAGGTGCGGAGCGCACCTTCCCAGGAACAGCACCCCAAGCTGGTGGAACGGGTGAGAAGAAAATGCAAACTTCGCTGATGACCAAACCTCGTTCAAGGAACGTCGACGTTCTCGGCTTCCGCTACCTCGGCGCCCACGAGGTGGAGGAGCTCGCCGACCTGTGGGGCGCCCTGCACCAGCAGCACACGGTGACGGCCCCGCACCTGGAGGGCATCATCAGCGCGGTGAGCCTGGACGAGTCCTGGCGGCGCCGCCGCGCCCAGTACCTGGCCTGGCTGCGCGACCCCGACACCATGGCGATCCTCGCCGAGCACGACGGAGATCTGGCCGGGTACGCGATGGTCACCGTCCGCGAGAACGCGCAGGGCAGTTGGGACAGGGGCGAGCGGGTCGCCGTCGTGCAGACCTTCGCCATCGACCCCGACTACACCGGGACCGGGGTGGGCTCCAAGCTCCTGGAGGAGGTCCGCCGCCAGCTTGCCGCCTCGGGCATCCGTGACGTCGAGTTCTCCGCTCTGGCCACCGCGTCCGAGGACATCAGCTTCCTGGAGCAGGAGGGGTTCCGCCCCTTCGTCACCACGATGGTCTGCCGCGTGGACGGCTTCGGCGCCCACGACTGACGCCCGCCCGGCCCCCTCACCGTCGGTCGGTGCAGCGGTGACGGCTCCACGAACGAGCCCCCGCGCGGTCATACCCACGTCCCGCGCGGGGGCTTCTCCCTGCCCGGGACGGGCCCGCCCC